>DASWMB010000131.1:0-16223 GCA_036399955.1 Allosphingosinicella sp.
GGCGGGATGGGGCACGAGCGAGGTGGACGGCGAGGAGGCGTTCCTCGCCGGCGCCCGCGCACTGGCGGAGGCCTTGTGATGGATGCTTCGGGCCTCTTCCATTTCTACTTCGGACAATGCCCGCTGGTGGCGATCATCCGCGGCGTGACGCCCGGGCAGGCGGTCGAGATCGGCGAGGCGATCTTCGCCGCGGGCATCCGGATCATCGAGGTGCCGCTCAACTCGCCCGACCCCATCGCGAGCATCAAGGCGCTGGCGGACCAATTCGGCGACAGGGCGCTGATCGGCGCCGGCACCGTGCTCGAACCCGACGAGGTCGCGCAGGTCGCCGGGGCGGGCGGTCGGCTCGTGGTTTCGCCCAATACCCACGCGCCGGTGATCGAAGCGACGGTCGCCGCCGGCCTCGTCTCCTCGCCCGGCTTCTTCACGCCGTCCGAAGCCTTTGCGGCGCTGCGGGCGGGCGCGCATGCGCTGAAGTTCTTCCCGGCCGAAGCAGCGACGCCGAAGGTGGTGAAGGGGATGAGGGCGGTGCTGCCGCCGACGGTGCCGCTGCTCGTCGTCGGCGGCGTGGCGCCCGAGAATGTGAGCGAGTGGATGGCCGCGGGCGCGGACGGCTTCGGTCTCGGCTCCGGCGTCTACCGGCCTGGGCAGGACTCGGCGACCGTGGGGCGGCAGGCGGCGGCCTATGTCGCGGCGGTGAGGAGCGCCGCGGCATGAAGCCGCTCCGGATCGCGATCATCGGCTACGGGAAGATCGCCGAGGACGAGCATGTCCCCTCGATCGCCGGCAACGACCGGTTCGACCTCGCGGCGAACGTCGGGTCGAAGGCGCCGGCGGGAGGGGCCGTTCCCGGCTTCAAGCGGCATCCGGAGATGTTCGACGCCTTGTCCGACCTCGATGCGGTAGCGATCTGCACGCCGCCGTCGGTGCGCTACGACATCGCCCGCGAGTGCATCGAGCGTGGGCTCCACGTCCTCCTCGAAAAGCCGCCGGCGACGACGCTGTCGGAGATCGAGGATCTCGCCTGCCTCGCCGAAGGGCGGCAGGTGACTCTCTTCACCACCTGGCATTCGCAGTACAATCCCGCCGTCGAGCGCGCCGCCGAGGCGCTCGCGGGAAAGCGCATCGCGCGGATGCGGATCGACTGGCGCGAGAGCGTCAGGAAATGGCATCCGGGACAGCAGTGGATCTGGGAGGTCGGCGGCTTCGGCGTGTTCGATCCCGGAATCAACGCGCTCTCGATCGCGACCAAGATCTTCCCCGGCCCGCTGTTCGTCCGCGAGGCCGAGCTTTCGGTTCCCGGGAACCTCCAGATGCCGATCGCGGCGCGGATCGGCTTTTCGAGCCCGGTGGCGGAGGGCGAGCTCTCGGCCGGCTTCGACTGGCGCGAGGAGAAGGACGAGATCTGGACGATCGAGGTCGAAACCACGGACGGCCTGCGCCTGCGGCTGTCGGGCGGCGGGGCCCGGCTCGAGATCGAGGGCGGCGAGGCGGTCGAGGAGCCGCGCGAGGAATATCTGCGCATCTACCGCCGCTTCGCCGACCTCGTCGACGAGCGCCGCAGCCATGTCGACGTCGCGCCGCTGCGCCTCACCGCCGACGCGTTCCTCGTCGGCCGCCGCGTCAGCGTTGAACCCTTTCTGGAGTGATGTCGTCCGCTTCGTCGGAGGCGCCGATCATGTCTTCCGGAAGCACGTCACCGACGAGGGTGAGCGGCCCGTGCGGCAGCAGGGGCGTGTCTCGCCACTGCTCGATGAGGCGGCTGTAGGCGCGGCCCGCCGCGCGCTGCTTCCGGTCGAGGTCGTAGAGGCCGACCGTGTGGACCGTCTGGTTGTTCTCCCTGAGCGCGGTGTCCCAGTCGATCTGGTCGGTCAGCGAATACCATGTCATTCCGCAGACCGGCACGCCGTGATGGCGGAGCAGCTGGATGTTCGCCCAGGTCTTCCACAGCCACTCGACGGCGCGGCCGTCGCGCTCGTTCGTCTCGGTGTGCATGATCGGCAGATGGTAGCGGTCGTGATAGGCGCGGGCGAGGACGTAATAGCCGAAGATCTCGCCGCTGCCGTGGCGGATCTCGTCGTCGACGAGGAGGTGCTCGTTGGTGACGTAATAATCGTGGCCGATGATGAAATGCTCGCGCAGGTCCTGGCCGAGGAAGTAGGTGTACTCCTCGTTGGTCATGCCGTTGTCCATCAGGTAGACGTACATGCCCGAATTGACGCGGCGGCCGACGGTGAGGTCGAGCGTCAAATAGCGCCGTTCGTTGAACATCTGGGCCTTGCGGACGAGCTCGGGCCGCCCGGCATGGGTGTGCTCCGATGACTCGCACAGGATGAACAAGGCGTCGCGGCGCACGCCGAGGATGGCGAGCATCGCCTCCATGTTCGCTTTGACGATGTTCTTGACCGCGGTGACGAACCCGCGGTGGGAGCGGAGCCGCTCGTTCCACCAGCCGTAATAGGCGGAGAATTCCGCCGTGATGTACATCTCGTTGACCGGCGTATAGAGGCGCACCCACGGGTAGCGCTCCGCAAAGGCGCGCGCATAGCCGGCGAACAGGCGCGGGAAATCCGGGTTCTGGAAGTCGCCGATCCAGTCCGGCACTCCGAAGTGGCAGAGATCGATGACGGGCACGATGCCGCGGGCGCGAAGCTCCGGCAGGACCTCGTCGCAGAAGGACCAGTCGTAGCGGTCCGGCCCGAGATGCGTCAGGTAATAAGGCGGGCCGTAGCGCAGCACCCGGCAGCCGGTTTCGCGCACCAGGTCGAAATCCTCGCGCCAGCGGTCGTAATGGCCGCATTCGCGCATCTGGTCGCGCCGGAAGTCGCCGTTCGGAGTCGAGATGATTGGATAGCTTCCCTCGATCCCGGTGGCGAACAGGAAGCGCGCGGTCGAAGGGTTGGACACCCGCCTCGGCACGTAGAAGCGGAATGCGTCCGGATCGTCGCTCATGCTCTCGTTCCTTCCTCGGGGAAGCTGACGCTTACCCGCGTGCCCGGCGGACCCGCCCAGTCGACACTTCCTTCGAGCTGCGCGACCAGCGCGCGCAGCATCCTTTGCCCGACCGAACCGCTGCGCGCCTCGCTCCTGAAGCCGCGGCCGTCGTCGATCACCTCGAGGCAGAAGCCCGCCTCGCAGCGGCGGAAGTAGACCAGGATGTTCCCCGCCTCGTCCTCCGCGAAGGCGAAGCGGACGGCGTTGGTCACGAGCTCGTTGATCATCAGGCCAATCGTCACCGCGCGTGCGGAGCTCAGCTCGGCATCCTCGGCCTCGGCGCGCAGCACGATCGGCCTCATTCCGATCAGCCCCGGCTGGAGATCGTTCACCATCTCCTCAATGAAGCCGCGCGCGCCCACCGTCGTCGTCTCGCGGCCGAGCTGCAGCCGGTCGTAGACGCGGGCGAGCACCCGGAGGCGGTTGGCCGCGGTGCCGAGCAGCTCGGCCGCGCGCGCGTCGCCGACGTCGCGCTGGCCGAGCGTCATGTAGCCCGCGACGACCTGGAGCTGGTTCTTGAACCGGTGGTTGATGTCGTGGAGCAGCAGCTCCTTCTGTGCGTCCGAGGCTTCGAGGCCGCTCGCGCGCCGCTCGAGCTCCGCGCACTCGCGGCTGAGGCGGCCGACGCGCTCGTACTGTTGATCGAGATGGCGGCGCAGCATCTGGACGATCGCGGCGGTGAGCAGGCCGATGACGACGAACGCGCCGAGGCGCACGCCGTCGGCCATGCCTGCCGAGCCGAGCGGCTGGCGCGGATCGAGCATGAAGTAGAGGCCGAGGCCGGCCGACACGGCGACGGCGAAATAGCCCGAGCCGCGGTCGAACAAAAAGGCCGAGAGCAGCACGGCGGGCACGAACAGGATGAACAGGGGCAGCTGCTGCGGATCGATGTCGAGCCCGCCGAGCAGATAGCGCAGGCCGAAGAAGGCGAGCGCGATCAGCGCCGTCGCGCCATATTGGACGAGGAGCGGGAGGCTGCGGAGCGGCTGCAGCCGGCTGAGGATCTCGATCGACATCGCGCCTTCGAACATGCGAGCCGCGCCGCGCGTTCCAGCAGCCGCGCGCCGGCGCGAATCGTCTCCGGAATGGATGACGCCGCCGGCCGCGCAAGCGCCTGAAAAACAGCGCCTTCTGCGCTCCGCCGCCGCCGTCCGCGCCGGTCGCGGTCCGAAACGGACTCAGTCCCGATTCGAACGCGCCGCGCCGCTTTCTAGCCTCTCCGCGTCGGGAGGGGAGAAGCGACATGAAGATGCTGAGGGGCGGCCGCGCGGCCGCGATCGTGATTGCGCTGGCCGCCGTAGGCGCCGGGACGCAGGCCTGGGGACAGAGCGATGCTGCGCTGAAGCAGCGCATCATCCGGGAGTCGATCGCCTCCTATTCGGGTTCCTGCCCGTGCCCCTACAATGTCGATCGCGGCGGCCGCCGCTGCGGGGCACGCAGCGCCTACAGCCGTCCCGGCGGCGCCGCGCCGATCTGCTATGCGAGCGACGTCACCCCGGCGCAGGTGCGCGCGGCGCGCGGGACGCGCTGACAGGGAAGCGGGTCCGCGTCAGGCGATCCTGCTGCCGTCCCATTGCCGCGCGAGCGAGGCGAGCACCTCGAGCGGCATATCGCCGCTCAGCAGCACGAGTTTGTGATAGGCCTTGATGTCGAAGCGGGGGCCGAGCCGCCGGCGGGTCTCCTCGCGGATGCGCAGCATCTCGTTGTGGCCGATCTTGTAGGCGGTCGCCTGGCCGGGGCGAACGATATAGCGGTCGATATCGCGCTCGCTCGCCGCGCGGTTGCGGCCGACCGTGTCCATGAAATAGCGGATCGCCTGCTCGCGGCTCCAGCCCATGGCGTGCATGCCGCTGTCGACGACGAGGCGCGCGGCGCGGAACAGGAAGCTCTGGATCATGCCGATCCGGCCCAATGGATCGTTCCGATAGAGGCCGAGCTCGTCGGCGAGCGTCTCGGCATAGAGGCCCCAGCCCTCGCCGAAGGCGGAGATGCCGGTCGAGCGAAAGAGGAGCGGGATGTCGCGGGCGCGGTTCACAACGGCGTCCTGCCAGAGATGGCCGGGGACCGCCTCATGGGCGGTGAGCGTCGGCAGGGTGAAGCGCGGGCGGCTGCTCACGTCCTGGAGGTTGATGTAGAAGATGCCGGGGCGCGTCCCTTCGAGGTTGCCGCCCTGGGCATAGGCGCCGGCCGAGCCGACCTCGATCGCGACGGGGACGCGGCGGACCTCCATCGGGCTCGTCGGCAGCGAATGGAAGAGCTCCGGCATCCGCGCGCGGAGCGTTCCCATCAGTTCGCGGATGTAGGCGAGGAGCTGCTCACGGCCGGCATCGTCGCCGGCATAGAGCTGGCCGCTCTGCCGCTCGATCGCCGCGATGCGCAGGCCGATCGGGCCGCTCTCGGCCACGCCTTGCTGCCGCAGCAGCGGCTCGGCCTCGGCGGTGAGCGCGGCCACCTGCTCGAGCCCGAGCCGGTGCACCGCCTCGGCCGGCATGTCGGTGCTGGTGAACCAGCGCAGCGCCTGGGCGTAGAATTCGCGACCCTGCGGGAGCCGGCTGACGCCGGCCGCGTCGCCGGCGCGGCGCTTCAGCTCGTCGAGCAGCGCCGCCTGCCGGCCCAGCGACGCGGCGATGGGGCCGTCGACGATGCGGACGGCGCGGGCCTCCCAGTCGCCGGCGAGGCTTTTCTCGCGGGCGCGGCGGACGAGCGAGCGGACCATGCCCGATTCGGCGCCCCGCTCGGCGGCAAGGGCGCGCGTCTGGCGCAGCGCCTTGTCGAGGATGAAAGCCGGCGGCACGACGCCCGCCGCGGCATCCTCCCGCGCCATCGCCACCTCGGCGTCGATGTTGCGGTGAAAGGCGTCGAGACGGTCGAGATAGGCGTCGGCGTCGGCGGTCGTCTCGATCGTGTGCTGCGTGTCGAGGAAGTTCGGCACCGAGATGTAGGAGCCGTAGAGCTGGGTCAGCACATAGGGCGTCTGGCCGGAGCCGTAGGGGATGGAGCGGCTCTCGACGGCGCGTTCGGCGAACCAGATCGCAGTGCTGAGCCAGGCGCGCTCGCGCAGGGGAAGCGAGGATGCTTCGATCGCGCGCAGCTGCGGCAGAGCCTCGACCAGCGGGCCCCACCAGCCGGTGCGGCCGAGGCGGGCCCGGTCGGTGAGCCGGGACTTGAGCGGTGCCCGATCGCCGACGTCGAGGCCGAGGCTCGTCGCCGTCTCGGGCGCGAGCGCGAGCATCCGCTCGAACACCGAATTGTAGATCGCCCGCGCCTGCGCCGCGCCGCCCGCCGCCGCGGAGCCGGTGCGGGGCAGGCGCGCGCAGGCGGTGAGGGCGGTCGCGGCCGAGGCGAGGAGGAAGGACCGGCGGGACAAAGGCTGCATGCTTCTTCCTCTCGCTTCGCGCCCCCCGGCGAGAGCGTTAGGAGCCTAGAGGAAGCGCTTCAACTCCATCCAGCGCGCGAGCTTCGCTTCGAAGGCGAGGGTGAAGGCGGGGCTGCTCGAGGGCAGGTCGAGGAGGGCGAGGTCCGGACGGGCGGCGAGCTGGGGGCGGCCGATCGAGGACGACTTGCCGCCGTTGAAGCCGACCGCCCGCAACGCCGGCAGATCGGCGGCGAGGGCGGCGAGGTCGCTGGCTTCGTGGAGCCGGATCGCCTGGTCGAGGCTGCCCTCGCGAGTCGCGGCGGCGACCGTGTCCCAGAGGCCGATGCCGGCATCGAGCAGCGCCTCGAGCCTTTGCTCGTAGGCGAGCGGGACGAGGTCGCGTTGGATCAGCGCGCCGGTGAGGCGCCAGAACTGGTTGCGCGGATTGGCGTAGTAACGCTGCTCGGCGAGCGAGATCGCGCCCGGCAGGCTGCCGAGCAGTATGAGGCGCGTGTCGGGCCTCGTGACGGGCGGGAAGCAATGTTGCATGGGCAAGGGCATGAGGATCGAGGGCGGCTGCCATTGTAGGAAGGTGCGCTTCGAGGCGGAAGTGCCGGAACGGGTCGAGGTGCTCGACTGCAACTGCTCGATCTGCTCGGCGACGGGCTTCAGGCACCTGATCGTGCCGCACTCCGATTTCCGGCTCGTCTCGGGCGAGGAGGCGCTCGTCAGCTACCGCTTCGGCACCGGGGCGGCGAACCACCTCTTCTGCGGCACCTGCGGGATCAAGAGCTTCTACCAGCCGCGCTCGCACCCGGAGGCGTGGAGCGTCAACCTGAACGCCGTCGACGACGCGTCGCGGCTCGAGGTGAGCGTCCGCGCCTTCGACGGCCGCAACTGGGAAAAGGCGCGGGGCGAGCTCGGCTAGAAGGCGAGGAACGGCCTCCCTGCGACGGCCTGGAAGAAGACCGCGAGCGTGACCGCGACATAAGCGAGCGTGCCGGCGGCAAGCGCCGCCCAGCGGGCGCGGGGGCTCCAGGCGGCGACCAGGGCCGCGAGGAGCGGGATCGCCTGCTCGGCATGGATGCCGAAGAAATGGGCGACGCGCAGGTCGCCGCCGAGCCGGTTCCAGCCGAAGATCGGGAACCTGCCGCCCTCGACGCCGACGGCATGGCCGGGCTGGCTGCTCATATAGCCGCCGAGCGCGCCGCCGAGCAGGAAGGTGAGGACGAGGCCGATCGCCACCGCGGCGACAAAGTCCGGGCTGAGCCCCGCCGCCGGCCGACGCAGGACGGCCCAGGCGAGCGGCAAGGTGGTGGCGATCAGGACGACGGCGGAGACGCCCATCAGGCCGTACATGACCGCGTGGAACGGCGTGCCGGTGTTGAAGTGCGAGTCGAGGCCCTGGCTCGCCTGCCAGCCGATGTAGAGGAGCTCGAAGGTCGCGCTCCACACGATCGCCTGGGCGCTCCAGCGCAGGGCGCGGCTGCCCCGCCGCCCGGGCGCGACATAGCCGTAGAACCAGGCGGCGGTCAGCGAGAAGATGCCGATCGAGACGAGGAACTTGGCGGGCTTCACCCAGACGCTGACGCCGTGGAGGGTGCGCACGTCGACCGGGATCATCGCGATCACCGGGAGCGCGAGGAGCAGGCTCGCCATTCCAAAGAGAGCGAGCAGGCGCTGGCGCTCGAGCAGCTCGGAGAGGATCGTGCGGCCGGAGGCGGGGGCAGAAAGAGCGAGGCTGGTCATGACGCGGTCTCCGGAGCGGCGCCGCGGCGGCGGAAGGCGAGCCGCAGCAGGAGGAAGAGGAGCAATCCGGCCGGGCCGAACAGGAAGGTGAGGATCAGGCAGGGGACGAGGAGCAGGGCCGGCACGCGGTGCCTGAGGCCGAGCTCGGCGATCCAGCTGCCGACGAAGAGGTCGAAGGCGAGATAATGGACCCAGCCGGCGCCGAGCGAATGATCGCTGGCGAAGAGGGCGCGGATCTCCGCCGCGCTGCCGAAGCCGCCACCCTCGGCCTCGCCGAGGCCGATCAGCGCGAACGGGATGTAGAGGAGCGCGAACAGTGCCGGGACGGCCCAGCGCGCGGCCGGCCACACGGTGCGGCGCAGCGCGGGCACGAACAAGGAGGCGATGAGCGCGATCCAGGTCGCGCCGGCGATCAGGTTGCCGATCGGGACGGCGGTGGCGGCGTCTGGCATGTTGCGGCTCCAATCTGAACACTGTACAGATCACCTATGACGGGCAATTCGAACAGTGTCAAGATAGCGGAGCGCGGCTACCATCATGGCGCGCTGCGGCCGGCGCTGATCGCGGCGGCGGAGGAGGTGATCGCCGAGCGCGGCCTCGATGGCTTTTCGCTCAGAGAGACGGCGCGGCGGGCGGGCGTCTCCCCCTCGGCGCCGGCCCACCATTTCGGCGATGCGCGGGGCCTGCTGACGGCAATCGCGACGGCGGCCTTCCTCGCTCTCGGCGACGCGCTCGAGGCGGCGAGCGGCGCCGAATCGCGCGAGGAGCGGATCCGGGCCCAGGGGATCGCCTATGTCGGGTTCGCGCTGACGCAGCGGGCGCGCTTCGACGTCATGTGGCGCGCGGCGGCGCTCGACCAGGAGGATCCGGAGCTCGCCGCCGCCGGTCGCCGCGCTTTCGGCCTGCTCGACAGCACGGTGCGCGGCGAGGGGGCGCTGCGCGGCGGGCCGGCCGATCCGGCGCTGGCGCCGTCGATCGCCTGCTGGGCGATCGTCCACGGCTTTGCACGGCTGGCCATCGACGGCGCCTTCGGCACCGAGCCGGGCGCCGCCGAGCAAGCGGGCTCGGCTTTGCTACCCCTGGTGCTGGGTCATCTCGACGTCTGAGGCGAGGCACCGGGTCGTGGCCGGCTCGCCGAACGCATAAGCGTCCATCGCCAGCAGTTCGCGATCATAGCTGTGGTGGAGCCGCACGCCTCGCGGCCCGCCGGCGCCGGCGGCGAAGAAGAGCGGGAGGAGATGCTCGTCGGTCGGGTGGTTTCGGGCGGCGTCGGGCGCTTCGGCCATGGCAGAGAGCAGCCGCTCCCGGTCGCCGGCGCGGATCGCCTCTTCCAGCCAGGAGGTGAAGCCCTCGACCCAGAGGCGGTCCTCGCCCGGACGGGCGCCGAAGACGGCGCGCAGATTGTGCGAGATGCTGCCCGATCCGATCAGCAGCACGTCGCGCTCCCGAAGCGGCGCCAGCGCGCGGCCGATCCGCTCGTGCCAGCGCGAATCGCGGGGCGGATCGATCGAGACCAGGACGACGGGCACATCCGCCTGCGGGAAGAGCAGCGAGAGCGGGACCCAGGCGCCGTGGTCGATCAGGTCGGAGCGATCGCGGACCGGCTCCATGCCTTCCTCGCGCAGGAGCCGGAGCGCCTCTTCGGCGACCGCAAGAGCGCCCTCGGGTTCGTAGCGCATCTCGAGCAGGCGGCGGTCGAAATTGCCGAAATCGTGCCAGGTCCGGAAGCGCGAGGGCGCGCGGACATGGGGGCCGCCCGCCGCCTCGTGATGGGCGGAGGCGATCACGATCGCCTCGGGCCGCTGGAGGCGGCGGCCGAGGCTTTCGAGGAAGCGGCGTGCCGGAGCTTTGCTCAAGGCGAGGTCCGGCGCCCCGTGAGAGAGGAAGAGGGCAGGCTGGCGCATGCTTGGGTCGTTTCCCTGTCGAGGCGATGAGGGGAATGTAGGTCGTTGCATCCGTTGCGAAAAGCGCCGCCTTGTACAACCTGCCGTTGCAACATCGGCAACATCTCCTCCGCCGGGCGCGCTGCGGATTGGACGAGGGGGCGGAGCCGCGCTAGGGCGCGCCATGGCCCACATCCCCCTGCGCCTCCGCCTCGACGGCGACGCGCTCGTCTCCAACTGGCGCTGGCTGAAGCAGCAGAGCGGCGCGGCCGCCTGCGGCGCGGCGGTGAAGGCGGACGGCTATGGGCTCGGGGCGAAGGAGATCGTCCGCCGCCTCGCCGAAGCGGGCTGCCGCGACTTCTTCGTCGCCACCTGGGCCGAAGCCGAGGCGCTCGCGCCGTGGAGCGACGGGCTTTCGCTCTCGGTGCTTCACGGCGTCGCCGCCGACGATATCGAAGTGCCGCGCTGGGCGCGGCCTGTGCTCAACACGCCCGAGCAGGCGTGGCGCTGGCGGGGGCGGGGGCCGTGCGACGCGATGGTCGACACCGGCATCAACCGGCTCGGCCTTTCGGCCGAGGACGTCGCCGCCGGCATGCTCGACGGGCTCGAGATCCGGACGCTGATGAGCCATCTCGCCTCGGCCGACGAGGACGTGGCGGCGAACGAGCGGCAGCGCGCGGCGTTCGCCGGCATCGCGGCAGAAGTGGCGGCCGAGCGCCGGAGCCTCGCCAACAGCGCCGGCCTCTGCCTGGGGCCCGATTACGCCTTCGAGCTCACCCGCCCCGGCCTCGCCCTCTACGGCGGCATCCCGCGTCGCGAGGCCGAAGGCAATGTCCGTCAGGTCGTCCATGTCGAGGCGCAGGTCGTGCAGCGCCGGCGCATCGAGGCGGGGGGCGGCGTCGGCTACAACTCGACCTTCGTCGCCGAGGATGCGTGCGAGCTCGCCATCCTCAACATCGGCTATGCCGACGGCTATCTGCGCGGCTTTTCGGGCGCCGGCCGGGCGCGGGCGGCGGGGGGCGCGTGGCTGCCGGTCGTCGGCCGCGTCTCGATGGACCTCACGGCCGTCCGCGTCGATGCGGCGCCGCGGGTCAGGGAGGGCGACTGGCTCGAGCTCGACTACGCGCTCCCCGCCGCCGCCGCCCAGTCCGGCCTCAGCCAGTACGAGCTGCTGACGACGCTCGGCTCGCGATTCGCGCGCCGCTGGTGCTAACCAGAAAGACACACGCAAAACTGCGAAATTTGCAATGTAGGACTTTTCATGACAGCAGGGATCGAATCGAATCCTTGCCGATTCGGTGTCTTTGACATTGTGAATGCACAGCGATCCGGACGGCGGCGGCCGCATGCCGGCGGGGGAGGTGCGCGCCCTCCCTCGTCCGGCGGCGGCGGTCAGAAGCGGTAGGTGCAGCTCGTTTGGGGCGGCGATCCCTCGCGGCTGCCGAGGAACATGTCGCGCAGGACGAGCCGGCCGGCGACGAGCTCCGCCCGCCCCTCGAGGTCGAGCGAGGGCGGAACGAAATTGCCGCCTTCGACCGTCATGCGGAGCGCGCCGGTGGCGGCATCGAAGCTGTAGGTCCCCCAATAGTCGCGATAGGATTCGAACGGGCGGAAGGTGACCGAGAAGCGGTCCTCGCCGAACTCCAGCTCGCCGACCGGATCGGGGACCGAGCAGCCTTCGATCGCCTGCTGCGAGCGGGCGCCGATCAGGACCACGTCGTCGCGGCCGATGACGCGGAAGCGCGCGGTGACGGGCGTCTCGTCGTGGCGGAAGCCGACGGTCACGATCGAGCCAACCGGCGCGTCAGCGGCGATGGTGAGCGCGGAGCGGTCGGCGCTGAGGGTGGCGGGGCCGCTCACCGTCCAGTCGCTCACGCAGTGGCGCGGAAGCTCCGGGGTTCCGCCCGGGGCCTGATTCACCCGCGGCGTCAGGCGGACCTGAGATCCCTGCCGGTAGATGCGCGTGTCCGTATCGAGGAAGGTGAAGTGGCTGAACGGATGGCAGACGGGATCCGGCGGAGGCGGCGGCGGCGCCGGCCGCTCGCGCAGGCACCCGGCAGTCGCGAGCGAGCTCCCGCACAGGGCCATGATCAGGATCGTCCGCATGCTCTTCCCCCTTCGTCTGCCCTCAGCGGCGTTCCGGCTCGACATGGCTGCGCCGCAGGCAGCGGCCCTCATATTCGGTGGGGCAATGATAGATGATGCCCTCATGCTGGTCGAGGAGGAGGACATGATCCGCTCCGCGGCCGATCGCGGCGTAGCGGGCGAGGCCGGCGGATTGCTGCGCCAGCGCCGGCTCGCCGCCGGCCTGCGAGAGAGCCAGCAGCAGCGCGCCGGCGATGGCGATACGGGTGAGGAGCGTCTCCATCTCAGGCCTCCATGATCGAGCCCCTTTCCTAGCTGCCGCGCTCGCGGGGCGACAGACCGACAGATGAGGGGCCGACAGATGTCGGGGCGCCTCTCGGCCTCGGGCGCGCAACCGCGGCGCGGCCGGCTCGTTCACCCGCCATGGCCACCATCGCTCATCTTTCCGACGTCCATTTCGGCGCCCACGACCAGAAGATCGTCGATGCGACCGAGGCCTGGCTGCTCGCCCACCGGCCCGACCTCGTCATCATCAGCGGCGACTTCACCCAGCGGGCGCGGGTCGAGCAGTTCCAGATGGCGTCGGTGTGGCTCAACAAGCTGCGCGCCGACGGCTTCCGGATCCTCGCCGTGCCGGGCAATCACGACGTTCCGCTCTACGACGTCGCCCGCCGCTTCGCCCGGCCGCTGGCGCGCTACAAGCGGTACATCTCGAACGACCTGTGCCCCTGGTACGAGGACGACCGGCTCGCCGTGCTCGGGATCAACACGGCGCGCTCGCTGACGATCAAGGACGGAAGGATCAACCGGGAGCAGATGGAGATCATCCGCGAGCGCTTCAAAGACGTGCCCGAGCACAAGACCCGCATCCTCGTCACCCACCACCCGCTCTACGCGATGCCGATCGGCGAAGGCGGCGAGCTGAGCGAGGCGGTCGGCCGCCACGAGGATGCGGTGAAGGCGGTCTGCCAGGCCGGGGTCCACATCGCGCTCGCCGGCCATTTCCACCGCACCTATGCCGAGGCGGCGGGCAAGATGGTGCGCAATTCCGGGCGGGCGCTGGTGGTGCAGGCGGGGACGACGACTTCGGTGAGGCTGAGGAACAACGAGCTGCAGAGCTTCAACTGGATCGAGACGCACAGGAACAACGAAATCGACCTCCAGGTCGTCGTCTGGGACGGCGAGCGCTTCAAGCCGCGAGATACGGCCCGCTACACCTATGACGGCGAGAGCTGGAACGCCCGGCCGGTGGTCGCGGAGCCGCTCGCCTCGCAAGCGCTGGCGGCGGCGGCGGCGCCCGCCGCCTAGCCGAGGGCGTGCGCGACGGCGCCGGCGGCGCGGCCGTCGATCCGGCGGAACCAGGCTTCGGCGAAGCTGAACAGGCCGAAGAGCAGCAGGCCGGCCGCGACCAGGGTCTGGAGCGTGTCGGGGAGCGAGCTCAGCGCGTCGGCGGGGCCGCCGGCCTGGGCGGAGCTTCCCTCGCTTCCCGCGCGCCAGAAGAACCAGCCCATGATCAGGAAGACGATGCCGCGGGCGAGGTAGCCGGCGCGGCCGATCCAGCTCATCCAGCGCCTCGCTTCGGGGCCGCCGCCGAGGTGGCGCAGGAAGCCGAGCGTCCAGGCGTTCGCGAGCTGGACGAGGCCGGTGACGAGGAGGATTGCGGCGACGAGGACGAGCATGGCCCCGCCGCCCGGCAGGTCGAGCGCGGTGCGCGCGCCGGCTTCCGCCGAGTCTCCTCCGCCGCCGCCATCGGTGCCGACGACGTGGAGCGCCGCCGCGCCGGCGAGGCCGAGATGGACGATGCCGGAGAGCGCGCCGCCGGCGCGGGCGGCGAGGCCCTTGGCGTCGCTGCCGCGGCCGGCGCTGTCGATCCATGCTTCGATCAGGCGCC
The DNA here is from genome assembly GCA_036399955.1 of Allosphingosinicella sp. Classification (GTDB taxonomy): domain Bacteria; phylum Pseudomonadota; class Alphaproteobacteria; order Sphingomonadales; family Sphingomonadaceae; genus Allosphingosinicella. The sequence goes on from DASWMB010000131.1 coordinate 13,958, forward strand.
AGAGGCCGTAGGCGAGGAGGCCCGCCGCCATCAATGCCAGGAGGATGAGCCCGGAGCCGCTCGCCAGCCAGGCGAGCACGCCGCCGCCGTCCTCGGTGCGGCCGCTCTTCAGCGCCAGATAGCCCATCAGCACGTAGATCACGCCGCGCGCGGCGAAGCCTGTGCGGGTCAGCGCCTCGAACTTGCCTGTGCCGGGAATGCCGCGTCCTCCACCTGTTACGGGTGGAGAACAGCCGGGGCAGGCGGTCGTTCCGGCCGCGTCAGTCCCGCTCGACGCACAAAGCGATGCCCATGCCGCCGCCGATGCAGAGGGTGGCGAGGCCCTTCTTCGCGTCGCGGCGGCCCATCTCGTAAAGGAGGGTCGTGAGGACGCGGGCGCCCGAGGCGCCGATCGGGTGGCCGATCGCGATCGCGCCGCCGTTGACGTTGACCTTGTCCGAGTCCCAGCCGAGCTCCCTGCCGACCGCCAGCGCCTGGGCGGCGAAGGCCTCGTTGGCTTCGATGAGGTCGAGATCGGCGACGCTCCAGCCGGCCTTTGCAAGCGCGCGCTGCGTCGCGGGCACGGGGCCGATCCCCATGATCGAGGGGTCGACTCCGGCAGAGGCCCAGCTTGCGATCCGGGCGAGGATATTGGCGCCGCGGGCTTCGGCTTCCTCGCGGCTCATCACGACCAGCGCAGCGCCGCCGTCGTTGAGGCCGGAGGCGTTACCGGCGGTGACCGTGCCGTCCTTGCGGAAGGCGGGGCGCAGGCCCGCGAGCGCCGACTGCTCGACGCCGTCGCGGATATATTCGTCCTGGTCGACGACGGTCTCGCCCTTGCGGGTCTTGACCGTGACCGGCGCGATCTCGTCGCGAAAGCGGCCCTCGGCGCGGGCGGCGGAGGCCTTGTTCTGGGACGCGGTGGCGAAGGCGTCCTGCTCGGCGCGGGTGATCTGGTAACGCTCGGCGAGGTTCTCGGCCGTGACGCCCATATGGTAGCCGTTGAAGGCGTCGGTGAGGCCGTCCTTGATCATCGTATCGACGAGGGCGAGGTCGCCCATCTTGGTGCCGCCGCGGATGAACTGGGCGTGGGGGGAAAGGCTCATCGATTCCTGGCCGCCGGCGACGACGATGCGCGCATCGCCGGTGAGGATCGCCTGGGAGGCGAGGGCGACGGCGCGAAGGCCCGAGCCGCAGACCTGGTTGACGCCCCAGGCCGGCACTTCCTTGGGCACGCCCGCGGCCATCGACGCCTGGCGCGGCGGATTCTGGCCCTGGGCGCCGGTCAGCACCTGGCCGAGGATCACCTCGGAGACCTCGTCCGGCGCGACGCCCGCCTGCGCCAGCGCGGCCTCGATCGCGACCCGGCCGAGCTCGTGCGCCGGGGTGGCGGCGAAGGCGCCGAGGAAGGAGCCGACGGGAGTGCGCTTGGCGGCGGTGATGACGACGTCGGTCATTGGGGGGGACTCTCCTGATGCGAATGGCTTGGCCTGATGCGAATGGCTTGGGCGCGCCCCTAGCAGCTTGACCCCAGCCGCGAAAGCCAGCGGGAGAGGGGTTCCCAGAGCGCCTCGCGGCCGCGGCTGCCGACGACCATGCCGACATGGCCGAGCGAAAGCTCGAGCCGCTCGCCCGCGCCGGGGGCGCTGGCGGCGGGGACGATCCGGTCGACCGTCGAGACGATGTCGAGGAGCGGGCAGGGGAGGGCGCGGGGATCGACGGGGTCGCCCGCGACGCGCCATTCGCCGCCGCCGGGAAGGTCGCCCGCGAAGAAGCTCTCGAACAGCTCGCGTGCGGCGGCGGCGGCGAGCGGCGGGCCGTCATTCGCCCAGTCCTCGAGAGTGACGAACTCGCGCGCTTTTTCGCCTTCCGCGGCGGCGAAGGCTTCGAACTTCGAGACGGTGCGGGCGGGATCGAGCGACCAGAAGGCGCTCTGCAGCACCTCCATCGGCAGCACGCCGAGCGCGTCCGCGGTTCCCTGGGACGCGGCCCAGAGGGCGGCGAGCCGCGCGCGCGCCTCGTCCGGAAAGGCCGAGAAGCGCCAGGGCGCGGCGATGGCGGCGACGGCGCGGGCGCCGGCGGCCCGGGCAGCGCCGATCGCCATCGTGCCGCCGAGGCAATAGCCGACCAGAACCGGCGGCTCGCCGAGCGCTCGGACGAGCGGGAGCAGGATCTCCTCGACATGGCCGGTGACGGAGAGGCCGCGGCGCGCCTCGCCGGGCCAGCCCCAGTCGAGCAGGAGGACCCGGCGGCCCCGCGCCGCGAGCCAGCGCAGCAGCGATTTCTC
>DASWMB010000132.1:0-6048 GCA_036399955.1 Allosphingosinicella sp.
GCCCTTGTTGTAATTGCCCCAGTCGATCGTGCCGATCCGCCGGATCCGCGAAGCCAGCGGATCGCGCTGCGGCCGGTAGGCGAGGTCGACGCCCGCCGACTTCGCCGTCTCGCGCACCCGTGCCGCCTGCGTCGGATGGAGCGCGTTCAGGTCCTGCCGCTCGAAGCTGCGCCCGCGCAGGCGGTTGATCGCCAGCCACAGCCGCTCGGGAAGGAACGGCCCGATCGTGTGCGAGGCGGCGCTCTCCAGCCGCACGCCGCTCCGGCGCAGCGCCGCCACCGTGCGCGCCAGCCGCAGCCAGCGCCCGCGGGCGAACAGGTCCGGCAGCAGCTCGAAGCCGGTATAGGTCAAGGTGTAATTGCCCATCTGGCCGGTGAGCAGCACGCCTGCGCCCCGCTCGCGGGCGCTGTCGAGGATCGCCTCGAGCCAGACGTGGTTGACGAGGTTCAGCACCGGCCGCTGGTAGAGATCGAAGCTCCGGTCGAGCGCCGCGACCGGCGAGCGCGCCCCGGCCCGGATCAGCACATGCTCGATATTGGGGTACATGGCGGCGAGCGCGGCGGCGTGCCCGCCCTCGTCGCCGAAGCGGCCGCGGGCGAGCGCGCCGTCATAGCCCTCGCGCGGCACCGCCGTGTAGGCGAGGAGCGGCCCGCCGGGCGCGAGCGCCCGCGCCGCCGTCGCGGTCACCGCGCTGCTGTCGAGGCCGCCGCTCAGATGGCTGGCGACGGGGCCGCCGCGCCGCCGCAGCCGGTCGGCGACGGCGCGGCCCAGCGCCTCGCGCACCGCCTCGACATAGTCCTCGGGCCGCTTCAGCCGCAGCGGCCGCGGCGCCGGGCTCCACCACCGCCGCAGCGACACCCCCTCCCGCGTCACGACGCAGTGATGGCCCGGCGGCACCCGCTTCACGCGCTCGAAAGGACTGCCGGTGTCGCCCTGCGGCAGCAGTGCCAGGAAGGCGGCGACCGCCTCCCGGTCGGGGGCGCGCGGCACCTCGGCCAGCGCGTGGAGCCCGCTCGGCATCGAGGCGAAGGCGAACAGGCCCGGCTCCTCGGCGAAGAAGAGCGGCCGCTGCCCGGCGAAGTCGCGGGCGAGCAGCAGGCGCTCGCGCCGCCCGTCCCACAGCGCGAAGGCGAACTCGCCGGCGATGCGCTGCAGCGCCTCCTCGTCCCACCGCTCGAGCGCATGCAGCAGCAGGCCCTGGTCCGAGAGCGTCCGCGCCTCCGCTCCAGCCAGCCCGAGCGCCTCGGCCAGCTCCGGCCGGTTGTCGATGCGCACGTCGCCGACGAGGACGATGGCGCCGCCGCCGCCGATCGCCGGCCCCTCTTCCGGATCGTCCTCCGGCAGCGTCGCGAACAGCCGCCGCCCGAGCGCCAGCGGGCCCTCGCCCCAGCTCCGCGCCGCCTCGCGCCCATAGGCCGCCTGCGCCGCCAGCATCGCCTCGAGCGAGGCGAGCGGCGGCGGTCCGTCGCGAAAGCGCCAGAGGCCGGCAAGGGCGGTCATCGAGCCGCTCCTAGACGGCCTGGGCGGCAAAGGCGACGGGGCGGATGCGCTGCCCGGCCTTCCTCTCGCCGCCCAGCCACACCGCAAGCAATAGATCGCACAATAGAGAAAAGCCCCAGTCCCAGGGGCGATCAACCGCGCCCGCCGCCATGATCAGCCCCAGCTTCAGCCGAGCACAACCATCCCGCCGCGCCCGCTCCGACAACGCCCTATTCGGCCGCACCGTGATCGTTCCTCTCCCGAAAAGACCTTGTAAAACAAGGGCTTGCCAGACCTTCGCTTTCGCCTAAGCTGCCCCCGGTCAACAACTGCGACGGGCGGGTGCCCGTTGCCACAGGGGGAGATGTTTTCATGCCGAACAATATGGAACACCGCCGCGACAGCTGGGACAACGGCAATGCGGGCCACGGCCGCGGCCAGGCCCGCGCCGCCGACTTGAGGCCCGATCTGCCGTTCAGCACCGACGAGGTGCTCGGGATCGACCTCACCCGCACCATCCATATCGACGAGGTCGCCTCGGCGAAGGGCGGCAGCGGCGGCGGCGGCGGCGGCGGCGGCACCACCACCAGCTTCGCGCCCTATACCAGCGGCCCGGCGGTCGCCTCGGCGGGCTACAACATCACGCTCGAGTTCAAGGGCAGCTGGACCCAGGCCTATTACGACGTCTTCAAGAGCTCGGCCGACCGCCTCACGACTTTGATCATCGGCGAGCTGCCGAACGTCACCGTCCGCACCAAGGGCGGCCTCGTCGCGGTCGACGACATCAAGATCATGGCCGAGCTGGCCCCGATCGACGGTGTCAACGGCATCCTCGGCCAAGCGGGCCCGACCGCGCTGCGCACCACCGGCTCGCTGCCGGCGATGGCCGAGATGACCTTCGACATCGCCGACGTCGACGCCATGGGCCTTGCCACGTTCGGCGACGTCGTCCTCCACGAGATGGCGCACAGCCTCGGCTTCGGCTCGATCTGGGACCGTCTCGGCCTCGTCACCAACGGCCTGTTCACCGGCGCCGGCGCGGTCGGCGAATATCACGCCATGGGCGGCACCGCGTCGGGCGTTCCGGTCGAGCAGGACGGCGGCTCCGGCACCGCGGGCTCGCACTGGGACGAGGAGATTTTCGGCAACGAGCTGATGACCGGCTACATCAATGCGGGCGAGAATTATTTCACCGCGATGAGCTCGGCCGCTTTCGCGGACATGGGCTACGTCATCCGCGCCGATTACCAGGCCCTCGCCGACACCGGCTACGTCTTCGCCTGAACCAAGGGAGGGGGGCAGCCACGCGCGGCTGTCCCCCACCCTTCGGGTCGCGCACCCGGGCACGTCACGCCGGACTTGATCCGGGGCCCACCTTCTTCCTTCCAGGCGCCGCCGGCGTCAGGATGGATGCCGAATCCGGTCCGGCATGACGAAGCCCGGGCGGCTGCGACTGTCCCCGCTGCTCCGAAGCTCTCGTCGCATCATCGCCGTCGCCGCCTCAGCACCAGGAATAGCTGCAGCACCACGCATGCGATCGAGCTTAGGAACATCCACCCCGTTGCGACGATCCCGATGAGGAAAAGGGCCTCAACGTCAGGAGCGCCAGCCAACGCGAGCGGGAAGACGGCGAAATAGACCAGCAGGCTGATCAGCAAGGCATAGCGGGCGACTTTCAGCGCGATCATCTTACGCCTCGTCTCGACCACCCGTCGTCGACCGCCACATCCGCCTCCGCTGTGCTTTGCAGCAGTGCCGAAATATCCACAGGATTTCCACAGTCACCGGCGCGGTAACGCTCGAGACGTTATCCCCGTTATCACCGATATCCACAGGGAAATTCCGCTGGCGTGCCTCGGCCCGGCTTCATCCCCGATGAAGCCGAACCTCAATAATGCACCGCCCGCCCATACGCATCCAGAACGCTCTCGTGCATCATCTCGGAGAGCGTCGGATGCGGGAAGATCGTGTGCATCAGATCCTCCTCCGTCGTCTCGAGCTGCCGTGCGATGGCGTAGCCCTGGATGAGCTCGGTGACCTCCGCTCCGACCATGTGGGCGCCCAATAGCTCCCCCGTCTTCGCGTCGAACACGGTCTTGATGAACCCCTCGGCCTCGCCCAAAGCGATCGCCTTGCCGTTGCCGATGAAGGGGAACTTGCCGACCTTCACCTCGTGGCCGAGCTCCTTGGCCTTGGCCTCCGTATAGCCGACGCTGGCGACCTGCGGGCGCGAATAGGTGCAGCCGGGGATGTTGCCTGTCTCCATCGGGTGCACCCCCTTCACGCCGGCGATCGCCTCGACGCAGATCACGCCCTCGTGGCTCGCCTTGTGCGCCAGCCAGGGCGGGCCGGTGACGTCGCCGATCGCGTAGACGCCCTCGACGTTGGTGCGGCCGTAGCCGTCGGTGACGATATGGCCGCGCTCGGTCTTCACGCCGAGCACCTCCAGGCCGATGCCCTCGGTGTTGGGCACGATCCCGATCGCGACGATGGCGTGGGAGAACTCTTGCGTCTCGCCGCCCTTCAAGGTCGCGCGCACGCCCGCGGGCGTGGCTTCGAGCTTGTCGACTCCGCTCGAGACGTGGATCGTCATCCCCTGCTTGACGAGCGCCTTGTGGACGAAGGCCGAGACGTCCGCGTCCTCGACCGGGAGGATGCGGTCGAGCATCTCGACGATCGTCACCTTGGCGCCCATGTCCGAATAGAAGCTGGCGAACTCGACCCCGATCGCGCCCGATCCGATGACGAGCAGCTTCTCGGGCATGACCTTGGGGACCATGGCGTGGCGGTAGGTCCAGATCCGCTCCCCGTCCGCCTTGGCGAAGGGAAGGTCCCGCGCCCGCGCGCCGGTCGCGACGATGATGTGCTTGGCCTGGAGGGTCTTTTCGCCCACCTGAAGCGTGCCCTTGCCGGCGAGCCGCCCCTCGCCTTCGACGACGGTCACCTTGTTCTTCTTCATCAGCCCCTTGACGCCGCCGTTCAGCTGCGCGGCGACCTTGCGCGAGCGCTCGACGATCTTCTGAAGGTCGAAGGAGGGCTTCTCCGCGGCGAGGCCGTAGGCGGAGGCGTGGGTGAGATAATGGTTGATCTCGGAGGTGCGCAGCAGCGCCTTGGTCGGGATGCAGCCCCAGTTGAGGCAGATCCCGCCCAATTTCTCGCGCTCGACGATCGCCGTCCTGAGCCCGAGCTGGCTCGCCCGGATCGCCGCGACATAGCCGCCGGGGCCGGAGCCGAGCACGATGAGGTCGTAAGTGTCAGCCAATTTCGCCTCCTGATAGCCCCTCTCCCATTTCGGGATTGAGGGGAATGCGACGGGTGCGGAATGCCCCCGGCATTCCGCAGATCGTGCCGGGGGCACGATCGGCCCGTCGGCTTCCCCTCAATGGAGGGGCCCAAGCCGCAGGCTTGGGAGGGTGAGGGACTGCAAGGTGTTCGAAGATCGCGGCGGCGACGGACTCCTGCCGCGCGAGAATGTCGTTGTTCCAGAAGCGCAGGAGGCGGAATCCCTGGGCGTGCAGGAACGCGTCGCGGCGCAGATCATCCTTGTTGTCGGAGTGCTGGGAGCCGTCGGCCTCGACGATCAGCCGCTGCTCGAAGCAGACGAAGTCGGCAATGTACGGCTCGATCACCTGCTGCCGGCGAAACTTGAATGCGGAAAGGCGGCGGTCGCGAAGAACGCGCCAGAGGCACCTCTCGGCGTCGGTGGGGTTGGCGCGCATCCAGCGCGCGCGGGCGAGGAGCACTTTACGTGTTGGCGCCGTTCCCTCACCCTCCCACCCGCTTTGCGGGCGGGCCCCTCCCTCTCCCGAAAGGGGAGAGGGGGACAAGCGGCCAAGCCGGCGATCCTCACCCACGCGCCCGATCCTCCTCGCGCCCGAGATAGCCGAAGACGAGCATCGCGGTCGCGCCGAGCGCGGCGGCGGCGACATGCACCGGCGCGTCGCGGCCGAGGAGCAGCGAGGCGGCGCCGCCCGCGACGCCGCCGGCCAGCCCCCAGATTGCGAGCGGCGGCGGGCCGCGCCACGAGCGGGCGGTGACGAGGCCGAGCGCGAGGATCGGGAGCGTCAGGTAGACCGGGCCGAAGATGGCGGCGGGTGCGATCATGACGAAGAGCCGGGCCGCGTCCGGGGCGGCGAGCGCTGGGCCGGTGGCGAGCTCGGCGGCGAACAGCATGAGGACGCCGAGGATGCCGCTGAGGCCGGCGGCGACCGCGGCATGGCCGAGCGCGCGCAGCCAGCGGCGGCGCGGGCGGGCGGCGGCGCCGGTCATGGCTCGCTCCTCCCGGCGGACGTCAGGCGAGCATCCCCAGCGGCCTTTCGACCAGGCGCTTGAAGGCCTGCATCAGCTGGGCGCCGTCGGCGCCGTCGATGGCGCGGTGGTCGAAGCTTCCGGTCGCCGACATGACGGTCGCGATCTGGAGCGAGTCGTCGACGACATAGGGCCGCTTCTCGCCCGCGCCGATCGCCATGATCATCCCCTGCGGCGGGTTGATGATCGCCTCGAACTGCTTGATCCCGTACATGCCCATGTTCGACAGCGACGCCGTCCCCCCCTGATATTCCTCCGGCT
>DASWMB010000133.1:0-12065 GCA_036399955.1 Allosphingosinicella sp.
GATCACGGTCAATTGCGGCGCGATCCCCGCCAATCTCGTCGAATCGGTGCTGTTCGGCCATGAGAAGGGCGCCTTCACCGGCGCCTTCGACCGCCATGTCGGCCGCTTCGAGGATGCCGACGGCGGCACCCTGTTCCTCGACGAGGTCGGCGAGCTCCCGCTCGAGACGCAGGTCAAGCTGCTGCGCGCGCTCGAAGAAGGCGAGATCCAGCGGATCGGCAGCCGCATCGTCCACAGCGTCGACGTTCGCGTCATTGCCGCCACCAACCGCCGTCTCGCCGAAGAGGTGGCCGCCGGCCGCTTCCGCGAGGACCTCTATTACCGCCTCAACGTCGTCCACGTCGCCTTGCCGGCGCTGCGCGACCGGATCAGCGACCTTCCCGCGCTCGCCCGCCACCTCCTCGCCCGCATCGCCGAGCAGCCCGGCATGCGCCAGCTCTCGATCACCGACGACGCGCTCGCCGTGCTGATGCGCTACGGCTGGCCCGGCAACGTCCGCCAGCTCCAGAACGCTCTCTTCCGCGCCGCCGTCCTGTGCGACGGCGATGCGCTCACCGCATCCGATTTCCCGCAGATTGCCGCCGAGGCGCGCTTCGGCAACCGCGCCGACGACTATCATGCCAAGAGCCTCGCCGGCGCCTCGCAGAATGCGGCAATGGCGAACGGCGCCGGAATCACCCTCTACGAGCCCGACGGCAACCTGCGCCCGCTCGAGGAGATCGAGGCCGACGTCATCCGCCTCGCCATCGGCCATTACCGGGGCCGCATGACGGAAGTCGCCCGCCGCCTCGGCATCGGCCGCTCCACCCTCTACAGGAAGCTCGGCGAGCTCGGCATCGACGCCGCCGCCTGAAGGCAGGCCGCGGGGGGTTCCCGTCCCGCGCAATGCCGCTACACTTGTGGCGTGCAAGATTTCTCCTCCGCCCGCATCCTGATCACCGGCGCCGCCTCCGGCATCGGCGCCGCCGTCGCGACCCGCCTCGCCGCCGCCGGCGCGCGCAAGCTGATCCTGATCGACCGCGACGAGGAGCGCCTCAGCGACCTCGGCTTCACCCTGCCATGCGAGCGCCAGCCGATCGTCGGCGACGTCGCCGATCCGGCGCTATGGGCGAAGTCGGACCTCACCGGACTCACCCACGCCTTCGTCAACGCCGGCATCGGCGAGGGCGGCGCGATCGCCGATCTCGACCTGGCGACCTGGCGCCGCGTGATGAGCGTCAACCTCGACGGCGCCTTCCTCACGCTCCAGGCGGCGCTGAAGGCGATCCGCTCGACCGCGAGCGGCGGGGCGATCGTCCTCACCGCCTCGGCCGCCGGGATCAAGGCGGAGCCCGGCATCGCCGCTTATGCCGCGTCCAAGGCGGCGGTGATCCAGCTTGCCCGCGTCGCCGCAAAGGAGGCCGCGCCCGATGGCATCCGCGTCAACGCGATCGCGCCCGGCGGGGTGGAGACGCCGATCTGGTCGAAGGTGCCGATGTTCGCCGAAATGGTGAAGAGCCTCGGCAGCGAGCAGGCCGCCTACAAGGCGATGGCGTCGGCCGCGACCCCGCTCGGCCGCTTCGCCACCGCCGAAGAGATCGCCGGCCAGGTCGCCTTTCTCCTGTCCGAAGAGGCCGCCTTCACGACCGGCGCCTGCCTGGTCAGCGACGGCGGCTATTCGCTCTAGCCTCGTCCTCGCCGCCGCGCTCGCCCTCGCCGGCTGCGAGGATTCCGCCACGGCGCCGGCCGCGCCGCCCGAGCAGGCGCAGGCCGGCCACTGCCGGGCACAAAGCTTCGAAGGATCGAGCTTCACCGTCTGCCGCTACGACGCGCGCACCCACCGGCTCGAGCTCGCCGTCGCCGGCGAGGAGGGGCCGCTGCGCAGCTTCGAGGCGCTCGAGCGCCATCTCGGCGAGCGCGCCCGCCGCCTCCTGTTCGCGATGAACGCCGGCATGTACGACGAGGAGGGGCAGCCGATCGGCCTCTATGTCGAGCAGGGCGAGCGCCGGCGCCGCGTCAATCTTCGGGACGGGCCCGGCAACTTCCACATGAAGCCGAACGGCGTCTTCGCCGTCGACGAGGAGGGCCGCCCCTTCCTCATGGCGAGCGAGGCTTTCGCCCGCCGGCCGCCGCCGAGGGTCATGTGGGCGACCCAGTCCGGCCCGATGCTGGCGGTCGGCGGGCGCCTCCACCCGCAGATCCGGCCGGACGGCGAATCGCGCCTCGTCCGCAACGGCGTCGGCGTCGCCGACGCGCGCACCGCCTTCTTCGTCGTCTCAGACGATCCGGTCTCCTTCGGCCGCCTCGCCCGCTTCTTCCGGGACGTGCTGAAATGCCCCGACGCGCTCTTCCTCGACGGCACCGTCTCGAGCCTCTGGGATCCCGCCGGCGGTCGCCGCGACGGCTACGATTCGCTTGGGCCTATGGTCGTGGTGTTCAGCCGCAACCCCTTGTAATCGCCGCGCTTCTACCCAAATCCAGGCCAACGCCGCTTCCTCCCTTTGGCGGCCAGGGCCAACGGCCCGAAACAGCCCCGCCGCGTTCCCCCCTGTACGCGGCGGGGCTACTTTTTCGCTCCCCTGTCCCCGGCGCCGGGCAGCGGCTACAGCCGCAGGGATGACCTGGTTCGATCTCAAGGAGCTCGTCGGCACCTATACGGGCCTGGAGCGCGACGCGCTCCACATCCACGGCGCGCTCTTCCTCTACCTCATTGCCATGGGCCTCTTCCGCCAGAGCCGGCGCAGCCGCATGCCCTGGCTGATCGTGCTCCTGGTCGAGCTCGCCAACGAGGCCTACGACATCTGGTACGGCTGGGGCATCGAGCACGACCTGATCTTCGGCTCCGCCGCCAAGGACCTCTGGAACACCATGCTCTGGCCGACCGTGCTCCTGTTGGTCGGCCGCTACACCAGCTGGTTCCAGCGCCGCCCCGCGGCTGATCTGGAAGAGGACGCGCGCCCTCCGGAAGCTCCGGCCGAAGCCTAGCCGGCGAAGCGCTCGAACGCTTCGCGCGCAAGCCCTTCCGGGACGCTGTGCCCGCCCGGAAATTCCTCATAGCGCACGTCATAGCCCGCCGCCCGAAGCTGCGGCACCAGCCGGCGGCTGCAGCGGTCGATCGGCAGCACGCGGTCCGCGATGCCGTGGACGACGAACAGGCGCGGCCGCCCTGCCGTGCGAGCGCCCATCCCGAAGCAGGGCGCAAAGGCGATGACGTCGCCGAACAGCTCGCCGTTGATCAGCCCCAGAGCCAGCGCATAGGAGGCGCCGTCCGAGAAGCCGGCAAGTCCGATCCGCCGCGGATCGATCCGGTAGCGCGCCGCCACCTCGGCCAGCGCCGCATCGATCGCCCGCACGTCCGGGCCGTAGCCGCCCGCCGAGATCACGTCCCAGCTTTGCCCTGCGGACTTCGGCGCCAGCACCAGGAAGCCGAGCCGCTCGGCATGCGCGCGAGTCAGCGAGATCGAATGCCGCGCCTCGCCGCCCGCGCCGTGCAGCATCACGAGGAGCGGCGCCGGCCGGTTGCTGCGATAGCTCTGCGGCACGTAGAGCAGGTAGCCCGGCCGGCTGAGCCGGACCTCGCCGATCGCTGCCGCAGGCCCCGGCGGATCGCCCGTCCCCGGCCGGAAGGAGAGCTCGCCCGCGGCGGCGCTGCGCGGCGCCGGCTGCTGCTCAGCCGGCATGCAGGAAGCCGCCATCATGATGACCGCCGCAAAGGCCCGCGCGGCAAATCGCATCCATCGTCGCTCCCTCAACGGCCACTCACAGCGCTTGGCCACCCACAACCGTTCGGGCTGAGCCTGTCGAAGCCCTGCCCTTCCGCCCGTTCGGGCTGAGCCTGTCGAAGCCCTGCCCTTCCGCCCGTTCGGGCTGAGCCCGTCGAAGCCCTGCCCTTCTCAGCGTCCGGCCCGTACGCAGGACACCGCTTCGACAATCTCAGCGCGAACGGAGGCCGAGGATCGCGACCCACAGGAGACGCAGGTCGGCCGCCCTCAACCGTCCTTGTTCTCGTAGTCCCTCCCCTCCCCCGGCTTCGTCTTGGCCGCGGGCGCATTCTCGTTGTCGCCGACGACGTCCTCGCCGAGCCGGCCCGAGCCGTGATAGGGCATCTCGGTCTGGCCGCCATGGTCCATGAAGCCGCCGCGCTTGCCCTCCTTGCCGGTATGGGGGTTCGGATAGGCGCCGCCGCCCGAATCGCCGCCGCCCGAGCGCCCGTTCATCTTGTCCGCCGCCTCCGGCTCCCGCCGGTCGACGTCGCCGCTCGCGCCCCAGCTTTGCGGGTTGTCGGAAGTGCCGGTGCCGGCATTGGGCTTCTTCTCGTCCATGATCGCCTCTCGGATCGTCTGCACCGGTCCGACGCTCGGCGCCCCCTGCTGTTCCGCGCTTTGCCGAATCGCCCGCTTTCGGCTAGAGGGCGCTCATCCCGTCCGCTCGAGACTCAAGGGTTTCAAAAGCCATGCGTTTTTCAGCCGCCTCGCTGCTCTTCCTGCCGCTCGCCGCCTGCACCATGAACCAGCCCGCTGAGGTCGAGAGCGCCGCCGCGCCGGCGCCGGAGGCCGTCGCGGCCCCGGCCGCCACCGCTCCCGCCGTCGCGCAGACCCTCGCCTACCCGGCCACCCGCCGCGAGGAGGTGGTCGAGACCCAGTTCGGCCAGCAGGTCGCCGATCCCTATCGCTGGCTCGAGAACGACGTCCGCAACGATCCCGCCGTCCGGCAGTGGGTCACTGCCCAGAACGAGGTCGCCGAGCGCTATCTCGCCACCCTCCCCGCCCGCCAGGCTTTCCGCGACCGGATGACCGAGGTCTACAATTTCGAGCGCTTCGGCATCCCGGTGAAGCGCGCCAACCGCTATTTCTACACTCGCAACAGCGGCCTTCAGAACCAGTCCGTCCTCTACGTTCGCGAAGGGCTCAATGGCACGCCGCGCGCCGCGCTCGATCCCAATACCTGGTCCCCGGACGGCACCGTCGCCCTCGGCGAGTGGGAGGCGTCGAAAGACGGCCGCCGCATCGCCTATGCGATCCAGGAAGGCGGCTCCGACTGGCGCACGGTGCGCGTCCTCGATGTCGATACCGGCCGGGTGCTCGAGGACGAGATCCGCTGGGTGAAGTTCTCGCCGCTCGATTGGGCGCATGACGGATCGGGCTTCTATTATTCCCGATTCCCGCAGCCGCAGGCGGGCCAGGAGTTCCAGTCCACCAACCAGAACCAGGCCATCTACTTCCACCGCATCGGCACGCCGCAGAGCCAGGACCGGCTGGTCTACGCGCAGCCCGACCGGCCGGCGCTGAGCAACAGCGGCGAAGTGTCCGACGACGGCCGCTGGCTGATCGTCTATTCCTCCGAAGGCACCGACGCGCGCTACGACATCACCCTCATCGACCTCACTCGCCCGAACGCGCAGCCGCGCCGCTTCATCACGGGTCTGGAGCATGACTGGACCTTCATCGGCAACAGCGGCACCAGCTTCTACTGGCGCACCAACCGCGACGCGCCGCGCCAGCGCATCGTCGTCACCGACGTCTCGCGCCCGGACCTCCAGATCCGCGAGATCGTGCCCGAGGACGCGGCGACGCTGTCCGACGCCTCGATCGTCGGAAACCGGCTGATCGCCTCTTACCTGCGCGATGCGCAGACCGAAGTGCGCACCTACGACATGAACGGCCGGCGCACCGGCGAGGTGCAGCTCGGCGGCATCGGCACGGCCACGGGCTTCTCGGGCGACGCCACCTCGACCGAGACCTTCTATTCCTTCGCCAGCTTCAACCGGCCGCCGACCATCTACCGCTACGATGCGCGCAGCGGCCAGACCTCGGTCTTCGCCCAGTCGCAGCTGCGCTTTGATCCGGAGGAATATGTCGTCCAGCAGGTCTTCTACAATTCGAAGGACGGCACGCGCATTCCGATGTTCATCATGCACCGGCGCGACATCGACATGCACGGCGGCCGGACGCACCCGACCCTGCTCTACGGCTATGGCGGCTTCAACATCTCGCAGGTCCCCGCCTTCCAGCCGCGCTGGCTGACCTGGGTCGACATGGGCGGCGTCCTCGCCGTCGCGAACCTGCGCGGCGGCGGCGAATACGGCCAGGCCTGGCACGACGCCGGGCGGCGGGCGAACAAGCAGAACGTGTTCGACGACTTCATCGCCGCCGCCGAGCATCTTATCCAGGGTGGCATGACCAGGCCGCACCAGCTCGCCATCGAGGGGCGCTCCAACGGCGGCCTCCTCGTCGGCGCCGTCATCAACCAGCGGCCGGACCTGTTCGCGGCCGCCCTCCCCGGAGTGGGCGTGATGGACATGCTCCGCTTCAACCGCTTCACCGCCGGCCGCTACTGGACCGACGATTACGGCTTCCCGGACCGCGAGGCGGACTTCGGCATCCTCAGGGCTTATTCGCCCTATCACAACATCCGCTCCGGCGTGCGCTACCCGGCGGTGCTGGCGACGACCGCCGACACCGACGACCGCGTCGTCCCCGGCCACAGCTTCAAGTACATCGCCGCCCTCCAGGCCGCCGAGACCGGGGCGATGCCCAAGCTGATCCGGATCGAGACCCGCGCCGGCCACGGCTCCGGCAAGCCGACCGAGATGCAGATCGAGGAATATGGCGACATGTACGCCTTCATCGCCCAGCATACTGGGTTGCAGCCGAGGCGCTGAGGCAAGGGCGCGCGCCGATTCCTCCGGCATTCCTCCGATACGGAGCTTTCTCCGCTGTCCCGGGTGCTTAGCGGCTGAGACTATGCCGGCTCCGGACAAGGGCGCCGATTCGAAACGTACGAGCTCCCTCGTCGAAGGGCCGGCAGCAGTGCCGGCCGGATCGGCGGGGGGACGCTGCATCCCTCGAGCGAAGCCGCCATGAGTTCATCGCCCTGTGCGGAGGCGATGTCCGGCAGTGAGCGTCCGAACAACAGGAGGACAAGCCATGCCGAATTCATACACCCTGATCGACCTTCCCCTGAACACCAACGTCAGCGTCACCTGCACCAGCAACTCCGCAGCCGAGCAGCGGGTCACGATCACCCAGGCGAACGGCACCACGAACACCGCCACCGGCAGCGGCGAGAATGTTCCGATGCAGGGCGGTGCCTTCTCGATCCAGACTCCGCAATCCGCCCCCAACGACACCTACACTGTGACGGTGGACATCGAGTCGAACGCGAGCGGCAGCTGGAGCCCGTCCCAGGTTTTCCAAGGGGGCTACTTCTTCTTGACCTACGCGCTCCAGCTGGTTGTGTCGGAGGATTCGGTCGACAGAGACTTCAACGATGCGGTCGTCCAGTTCAGCTGGTGGAAAAAGCCGGGGACGCAGCAGCAGCAGCAAGGCTGAGGCGCAGCAGTCCGGGATGAGGGCGGCGGTGGGAGTCGTTCATCCGCGCGACAGGTGGAGAGAGCGAAAGTCCGGCCGCGACCTTATCAGTTCGGGAGCCGGTAACATGCTCACCAAGACCCTCATCGCGGCGGCCGCGCTCATTGTCGGCCTGATCGGTCTCCCCGCTTCCGCCTCGGCCGGGCACGACCCCGACGGCGGCTACTACGAGGACGCCTATTACGACGACGACTATGAGGACGACGACCGCTATTACGGCCGCGACCGCTATGACGACCGCCGCGGCTATCGCCGCTATCGGCGGGGCGACCGCTATTATCACCGCCGCTGCGGCAGCGGTACGGTCGGCGCCATCGTCGGCGGCGTGACCGGCGCCGCGATCGGCCGCGACGTCGCCGAGGGCGGCCGCCGCTACCGCTGGCGGCGCGGCCGCGGCGGCGGCACCGGTGCGATCATCGGCGGCGCCGTCGGCGCGCTCGTCGGCCGCGAGATCGCCCGCAGCGGCTGCCGCTACTGAGCGACGCGCCCGTCGTACTCAAGAGCTTGTTCTCATACATGAACCTCCGGCGACGAGGGGTTCAGGACGACGTCAGTGCGATTCGCGTAAATCCTCGAACATGGCCCGGGGCTTCGGGCGAATGTATGAGGAGGCTTTGCCATGAAGAAGTTCCTGCTCGGCGCCGCCGCCGCCGCGATCACCGTCGTCTCGGCCGCGCCCGCCTCGGCCCAATATGGCTATGACCGCTACGACCGCCGCGGCCGCATCGACTCGGGCGACATCGTCACCGGCGTCGCCGTGCTCGGCGGCATCGCCGCGATCCTCTCGGCTTTCGACCGCGACGGCGGCCGCTACGGCTACGACAACCGCTCGCGCTACCGCGACGGCTACAGCGCCGCGGTGAACAGCTGCGGCATGCAGGCCGAGCGCTACGGCCGCGGCCAGGTCCGCATCACCGACGTCGATCGCAAGTCCAACGACCGCTACGAGGTCGAGGGCGTGATCGAGGGCGGCTATGGCGGCTACGACACGCGCTACGACCGCCGCTATGACAGTCGCGGCTATGATCGGCGCTACGACGATCGCGGCTACGGCAATCGCGGCTACGACAGCCGCAGCTACGGCGAGCGCTTCACCTGCGTCGCCTACGGGAACGGCCGCATCCGCGACTTCCGCATTCGCGACGGCTACGCCTCCCGCTCGCGCTGGTAAGCGAGACCGTCCAACCGGACAGAAAGACGGGCGGGCCTCCGGGTCCGCCCGTTTTCGTGTCTGCTCCGCCTCGCACGCATGCGTGACGAGCCGGCGGCGAAAGGATAGGCTGCGCGCGGGACGCGGGGGAATCGATGATCAAGCTCAAGCGCGTGCATGGCGGCTTCCTCATACTGGCGCTGCTCGCCGGCGCGGCGACCGTCTGGGCCTGCGCCGATCCCGGACTCGAGCCGACCTGGGCGATTGCCAAGGACCGCTACGACACCGGCGGAAGCAGCGCCGTGCTCACCCCCGGCAACGACACCCGAGTCAACCTCATGCTCCTGCTCGCCGACCGCCGCGGCGAAGCGGTGCGCGATCCGGCGGCGGCCCAGGAAGGGCCTCCGCTCGTCCTCTTTCCCTGGGCCGCGATGTCGCAAGCCGCGCCCCGGGCTGCGCAACCCGCCGACGAAGAATGGGAACCCTCCCGCTGCCAATCGCATCGAGCGGGAGCTGCCGGCTTCATCGCTGCGTTGCGGGCGAACGCGCAGATCCCGGAGGAGGAACGGCAGCGGCTCGCCGCCGCGCGCACCTCGTTCATTCCCAATTGTGCAGGCGAACCGGTCCCTGTCCAGGCGGTCGCCGCGCAGACGCCCGCCGGCCGCGCCTTCGCCACCTACCTCGCGGCAGCGGCCGATTTCTACGCCGGCCGCTTCCCCGAGGCCCGCGCCCGCTTCGCCGCCCTCGCCGAGGCGCCCGACCCCTGGGTCCGCGAAACCGCGCTCTACATGGTCGCCCGGAGCGAGCTCAATCGCGCCCAGCTGTCGAGCCTCGACAATTATGGCTGGATGGAGGAGCCCGAGAGGCGCGACCAGGCGGCGATCGCATCGGCCGGCGCCGCTCTCGAGGCGTATCTGCGCGCCTATCCGAACGGGCGCTACGCCTCCTCGGCGCGCGGCCTCACCCGCCGCGTCGCCTGGCTCGCCGGCGACCGAGAGGCGCTCGCCGCGGCGATCGGCCTGCAGCTCGCGAGGCCCGGCCCCTTCGACGGGCGCGCCGACACCGTCGCCTTCACCAACGAGGTCGACAACGCCCTGCTGTCCGGCGAAACCCCGCCCTCGCCGCGCAACCCCCTCCTCCTCGCAATCGTCGATCTCCAGCGGATGCGCTGCGAGACCTACCCCGACGGCCCGCCGGACCCCTGCCCCGACCGGATCCGCCGCGAGGATCTGGAGCGCCAGGCGCCGCTGTTCGCGGGCGAGGAGGCGCTGTTCGGCTATCTGCGCGCCTCCCACGCCTTCTACGTCCGCCGCGAGCCGCGCGAGGTGATCTCGCTCATCCCCGATGCGGCGCGGCAGCCGCGCTTCACCTATCTCGAATTCAGCCGGCAGGTGCTTCGGGGCCTCGCCCTCGACGAGGTCGGCGACCGGAACGCCCGCGCCTTCTGGCTCAGCCTGTTCGAGGGCGCCGTCCAGCCCTACCAGCGCGAGGCCCTGGAGCTCGCCCTCGCCCTCCACGACGAGCGCGCCGGCAATCTCGACCGCATCTTCGCCGCCGATTCCCGCGTCCGCCACCCGGTGATCCGCCAGCTCCTCCTCGAGCACGGCGCCGGGCCGGACCTGCTCCGCCGCCAGGCGCATGACGGCGCCGTGCCGAAACAGGAGCGGGATGTCGCCGCCTACATCCTCCTCGCCAAGCAGCTGCGCCGCGGCCTCTATCGCCAGTTCCTCGACGATCTTCGCCTCGTCCCGGCGGGAGCCGCGGTCAACGGCTACTATAGCGGCGCGGCCAGGTACGAAGTGCTCAACCGACCCGAGCTCGGCCCGCCGCCGCTGGCACTATTCGCCCCCGGCGCGAGCGTCGGCGAGGCCGGCTGCCGCGACCTCAGATCGACCGTGGCCGAGCTCGCGGCGGCACCGAACGCGACCGGCCCGAGGCTCTGCCTCGCCGAATTCTTCCGTGTGAACGGCTTCGACGACTTCCCCTTCGACGCGCCGCCGGCGGCGTCCGGCCTCGGCAGCTCGCGCTCGCAATTCCCCGGCCAGCCCTATCATCGGCTCGAGGTCTACAAGTCGGTGATGGCCGACACCGCGGCGACGCCCGACCAGCGCGCCCTCGCCCTCAACCGGGCGATCCGCTGCTATGGCCCCAGCGGCTACAACAGCTGCGGCGGCGTCGACGTCCCCGTCGAGCAGCGCCGCGCCTGGTTCCAGCGACTGAAGCGGGACTATCCCAGTTCGCGCTGGGCGCAGACGCTCAGATATTATTGGTAGTGCGCGGATTTGCCTTCGCAGCGACGGCGCTGCTCGCCCTCGCCGCCTGCGACCGGACCGACCCCGGTGTCGTCGACGCCGGGCGCCACGACGCCTTCTGGCTGTGGGCGGGCGTCCGGCCGCAGCCCGCGCTGGCCGACGCGAAGACCCTCTACATCCTCGACGGAGAGATCCTCGCCGCGCGGCCGGATCGCTATGTCGACCTTCGGCCGGGCGTTCCGCGGCTCCCGAACACGCAGCTGTGGCTGGTCGTCCGCACCGACACCCTCGCCTGGCCGGAAGCGGCACTGCCTTCGCTCGTCGCCCGGCTCGACCGCTGGGCGGCGGCCGGGAACCGGGTGGAGGGACTCCAGCTCGACTTCGACGCCGCCACAAGCGGCCTCGATGCCTATGCCGCCTTCCTCCGGGAGGTGAGGCGCGCCCTTCCCGCGCGCTACCGGCTTTCGATCACCGGCCTCATGGACTGGAGCGCGAACGGCGACCCGGAGGCGCTGGCGGCGCTTCGCGGCACGATCGACGAGGCGGTGATCCAGACCTACCAGGGGAGGACCACCATCCCGGGCTACGAAGCCTGGTTCCGCCGGATGAAGGACTTCCCGCTGCCGTTCAGGGTCGGCCTCGTCCAGGGCGGCGAGTGGCGCGAGCCCCCGGGCCTGGCGGCGGAGCCGAACTTCCGAGGCTATGTCGTCTTCCTCCTGAACCCGGGCGGCTGAACCGCCCGCCGCCTTCTGGACAGCCGTGACCCGCCGACCTATCGCGCGGCCATGACAGTCGCGCCCGCGGACACCATCCTCATCGTCGATTTCGGCAGCCAGGTGACCCAGCTCATCGCCCGCCGCGTCCGCGAGGCCGGAGTCTACTCCGAGATCGTCCCCTTCAGCCGCGCCGTCGAAGGCTTCGAGCGGATGAAGCCGAAGGGCATCATTCTCTCCGGCGGCCCCTCGTCGGTGACGCTCGAGGACAGCCCGCGCGCCGACCCTGCCCTGTTCGAGGCGGGCGTCCCCATGCTCGGCATCTGCTACGGCCAGCAGCTCATGGCAGAGCAGCTCGGCGGGCGCGTCGTCACCGGCGATCACAGCGAGTTCGGCCGCGCCTTCCTCGAGATCAAGGACGGCTGCGCCCTGTTCGATGGCCTCTGGCAGGCCGGCGAGAAGCACCAGGTCTGGATGAGCCACGGCGACAAGGTCGATGCGCTGCCGCCCGGCTTCAGGATCGTTGCCCAGTCGGACGGCGCCCCGTTTGCCGCCTCGGCCGACGACGAGCGGCGCATGTACGGCGTCCAGTTCCACCCGG
>DASWMB010000134.1:0-10258 GCA_036399955.1 Allosphingosinicella sp.
CCCGCCTTCGCCAAGGCGCTGATCGAGCACCGCCGGCGCGACCTCCCCGATCCCGACGCCGCCCTGGCCTCGCTCGACGGCCAGGACGACCGCGCCCGCGTCGCCGGCTGGATCCGCCGCTTCCTGAGGGACGAAGCGGCATGACGCAGTGGCGCGCGATCGAGGCGGACATCACCACCCTCGCGCTGGACGCCATCGTCAATGCCGCGAACGAGAGCCTGCTCGGCGGCGGCGGCGTCGACGGCGCAATCCACCGGGCGGCAGGGCCGGAGCTTCTCGCCGAGTGCCGGACGATCGGCCGCTGCCCGACCGGCGAGGCGCGGATCACGCGCGGCTATCGCCTCCCGGCGCGGCACGTGATCCACACCGTGGGTCCGGTCTGGTGCGGCGGCGGCAATGGCGAGCCGGAGCTCCTCGCCAGTTGCTACAGGAACAGCCTCGCCCTTGCCGGCAAGCACGGCCTCAGGACCGTCGCCTTTTCGGCGATTTCGACGGGCATCTACGGCTATCCGCCGCCGCTCGCCGCCGAGACGGCGGCGGAGACCGTCGCCGCCGAGCTTGCGGCGCACCCGGACGCCTTCGACGAGATCCTGTTCGTCGGCTTCAGTGCGGGCGCGACGGCGATCCTCGCCGAGGCGATCAGCGCGCGGCGAGGAAGCTCCTGAGCTCCGCGCGGAACGCCTCGGGCGCGTCCCACATGATGAAGTGATGGGCCTCGGGCACGCGCACCAGCTGCGCCTGCGGGACGCCCGCGTAGGAGGCGCGGTAGAAACCCGCCATCTGCTCCTCGGTGATCGGCGCGTTCGGCGGCCGCACCCAGAGCACCGTCATCGGCACGCGGATGCGCGCCAGCTCCGCGCGCAGGTCGGTCATGATCAGGTCGTGCATCGCCTGGCCGGAGACGGCGGCGTCGCTCGCCAGCGAATGGGCGACGGCCCGCGGGCGCAGCGCCTCGGTGCGTACCATCGTCGCGATCGTCTGCTCCGTCTGGGTGCGCCGCGCCTCGCCGGTGCCGCCGGCGATCCCCGCGCGCACCTGGTCCGCGACCGGGCGCAAAGTCTCGGGCGTCGCGTTCGGGCCGCCGAACATCGCGCCGAGGAACGGGAACATGTCGACGACCATCACCCGCGACACGAGCTCCGGATGCCGCGCCGCGACCATCATCGCCCAGGTGCCGCCGAGCGAGTGCCCCACGACCGCCGGCCGCTCCAGCCGCGCCTCGCGCACGTAGCGCGCAATCTCCTCCGCGACCGGCGCCACCACCGGCCCGGTCGCATTGGCCCCCGGTGCGCGGCCGGCGAAGCCCGAGACGTGGACGACATGATAGCGATAGCCCGGCAGCGCCGCGATCGTGCTCTCCCACACCTCGGGCGAGGAGCTGAGGCCGGGGATCAGCACCACGTCGGGCCCGTGCCCGCGCACGGTCACCCCGATCCGCTCGCTGGCAAAGGCCGGGCGCGGCGCCTGCGCCTCGACGGCGGGCGCGCCGGCGGCGCAGGCCGCGGCGAGCGGGAGGAGGCAGAAGGCGGCGAGGAGACGGATCATGACGGGGCCCTTTCGTGGGGATTGGGGAAGACCTGCTCGACCGGCAGGTCGAAGGCGGCGGCGATCTTGAAGGCGAGGTCGAGCGAGGGGTCGTGGCGCTCGGTCTCGAGCGCGTTGATCGCCTGGCGCGAGACCTGGATCGCATCGGCGAGCTGCTCCTGCGTCCAGCCGCGCTCGGCGCGCAGGACGCGCAGCCGGCTCTTCATGCGTGCGAGCTGCGGATGAAGGGCGTGACGATGCCGAACGCGCCCCAGAAAAGCGGGTAGACCGTCCACATCGGCACCTCGGGCACGGCGAGGAACTGCTGGGCGAGCCCCCACAGGACGGCCGCCGTGATCGTGACGCCGCCCGCCGCGATGCCGCGCTTGGCGGTGATGCCGCGGATATACTCGTCCTGCGCCGCGACCAGCCGGTAGGCGGCGAAGAACTGCGCCCCCACCGTCGCCGCCGCGACCAGCACGATCGACCAGAGGACGAAAACCGGAAGCCGCGCGTCGTCCGTCCCCCAGGTGAGGAACGCCACGGTGGCGAGGAAGCCGAGCCAGTTCGCCGACGACAGGATCACATAGGTCCGCGACCGCGGCCAGCCATCGTCCATGGAAGGAGCTCCCTACAAAATGTAAGGAGGTCTTTACATGCTTCCGGAGTGGAGGTCAATCCAGGCCGTCATCCCGGCGCAGGCCGGGATCCCCGCGGGTGAAAGGCGACGCATGTGTGGAGGGCGCCCTGCACGGACCCTCGCGCGAACTCTCCCTGAGATCCCGGCCTTCGCCGGGATGACGTGCCTTGCTTAGACCGCGCCCGAGAACGTGTCGCAGCGCGCCGGATCCGCCGTCTCGATGCCGCGCCGCAGCCAAGCCATGCGCTGGGCGGCGGTGCCGTGGGTGAAGCTTTCGGGCGAGACCCGCCCCTGCGCCTCGCGCTGGAGGGTGTCGTCGCCGATCGCTTCGGCGGCCCGCATCCCCTCCTCGAGGTCGCCCGGCTCCATCCGCTCCCGGTTGCGGCCGGCCCAGACGCCGGCATAGCAGTCCGCCTGGAGCTCGACCCGGACCTGAACCGCATTCCCCTCGGCCGCCGGCAGCCGCCTTTGCTCGCGCCGGGCGCGGTCGAGGACGCCGGTCAGCTGCTGGATGTGGTGGCCGACCTCATGGGCGATGACATAGGCCTGGGCGAAATCGCCGGCGGCGCGGAAGCGGGTCCTCAGCTCCTCGAAAAAGCTGGTATCGAGGTAGATCGAATTGTCGGTCGGGCAGTAGAAGGGCCCCATCGCCGACTGGGCGGCGCCGCAGCCGGACTGGCCGCGGCCGCCGTAGAAGGTGAAGAGCGCCGGCTGATAGCGCTCGCCGCGCTGGGCGAAGATCGGGCCCCAGGTGTCCTCTGTCGATGCGAGCACCCGGCAGGAAAAGGCGCTCACCTCGTCCTTGCTGCACGCCTGCTGCGCCTCGCTACCGCCCGCCGCGCCGGCGCCGGCCGCGCCCGAGCGCGCCGCGCTCTGCTGGTGGGGCGCGACCGCGCCGGTGCCGCCGCCGCCGGTGCCGCTCATCATCGTCATCGCGCAATAGCCGAGGCCGAGGAGCAGCACGCCGCCGATCCCGAACCGGCTCAGCACGAGGCCGAACAGCAGCCCGAACATCCCGCCGCCGCCGCCGAAGCCGCCGCCGCCCCCGCCGAAGCTCTGGCCCCTCTGGTCGCGGACATTGTCGCTGAAGCGGTGGTCGTCGAGACGCATGGCACGAACTCCGGGGGGAAGCGCACGGACAATGCATGGCGGGACGCGGTGGTTGCAAAATGCGGGGGAGAACGGGCAAGAGCCGTCCCCGTCATTCCGGCGAACGCCGGAATCCATGAACACGGCTGACGCAGACCCGCGCAGGCCGTGTTCATGGACCCCGGATCGGGTCCGGGGTGACGCTCTCCCGCAGATCGAAGGATGCCCCATGTTCCTTTCCGGCAAGACCGCGCTCGTCACCGGCTCCACCTCCGGCATCGGCCTCGCCATCGCCCGGGCGCTCGCCGGCGAGGGCGCGCAGGTCACCCTGAACGGCTTCGGTGATGTGGCCGAGATCCAGCGCATCTGCGACGAGCTCGGCGCCCGGCACAGCGCCGCCGACCTCACCAAAGCGGACCAGGTCGAGGCGATGATGGCCGAAGCGGGCGAGGTCGACATCCTCGTCAACAATGCCGGCATGCAGCATGTCGCGCCGATCGACCAGTTCCCGACCGACAAGTGGGACCTCATGATCGCGCTCAATCTCACCGCCGCCTTCCACACCATCCGCCTCGCTTTGCCGGCGATGAAGGCGAAGGGCTGGGGGCGGGTGATCAACACCGCCTCCGCCCACAGCCTCGTCGCCAGCCCGAACAAGGCGCCCTATGTCGCCTCCAAGCACGGCATCGCCGGCCTCACCAAGGCGGTCGCGCTCGAGACCGCGACGAGCGGCGTGACGGTGAATTGCATCAGCCCCGGCTATGTCTGGACGCCGCTCGTCGAGAACCAGATCCCGGACACGATGAAGGCCCGCGGCCTCAGCCGCGAGCAGGTGATGAACGACGTCCTCCTCGCCGCCCAGCCGACCAAGAAGTTCGTCACCGTCGATCAGGTCGCCGCCTTCGCCCTCTTCCTCTGCCGCGACGAAGCGTCGGCGATCACGGGCGCGAACCTCTCGATGGACGGCGGCTGGACGGCTGCCTGAGCCTCGCACGCCGCAGCCGCAACGGGCGCAGGTGGACCGGGGATCGTTACTGTGGCAGAACCGTGCGATGAGCGAAGCCTCGCCAGCCGCGGTCCCGAGATCGCCCGCGGAACTGCTCGTGACCGACCGCCTTCGCACGCGGCTGGCCCGGGCGGGCGACCTGCGCGGCGAGCTCGACGCGTTCCGCGAGCTGTCGGTCCTCACCGCGCGCGATCCGAGGAGCGCCGTCCAGCGCTTCCTGGAGCTCGCGATCGAGCTGTGTCCCGCCGCCGGTTCTGCCGGCCTCAGCGAGCTCGAGCGCAGCGAGGACGGCGAGGAGCTGTTCCGCTGGACGGCCCTCGCCGGGGAATATGCGCCTTATGCCGGCGGCACGACGCCGCGCGACTTCAGCCCGTGCGGCCTGTGCCTCGCCCAGGGCACGACGGTGCTCGTCGAGCGGCCTGCGCGGGTCTTCACCTATTTCGAGGCGGCGCACGTCCCGATCGTCGAAGGCCTCATCGTCCCGCTCCACGACGCAAACGGGGAGCCGCTCGGAACGCTCTGGGTGACCAGCCACAGCGACAAGGTGCGCGGCTTCGACAGCACCGACGCGCGCGTCATGGAGCGCCTCGCCGCACAATTGCTGCTGTCGATGAAGCTCCAGCGGCTCAACCGCCGCGTCGAAGCCGTCGCGGCGACTGCCGCCGCCTGATCAGCAGCCGGGCTCCCGGCGGTTCCAGGCCGGGATCACCCGCAGCCGGCGCTTGCCCCAGTAGCTGAGGTCCATCGACAGCCGGACGCGCCCGTTCGGGTGCATGTAGATCGCCTGGTCGCCGCGATTGCCCTCGCCGGTGAAGCAGGAGCGCCAGCCCTGCCGCTCCAGCGCGCTGCCGATCTGGATGAAGGCGTTCTGGTCCCGATCGTGCCACAGGATCAGCTCGTCGAAGCCGCCGCCGCCATTGTAGCCGTTGAGGTCGAGCGCGGCGTTGAACGGGCCGAAGCCGAGGAGCCTCACGCCGCTCCGGCGGCAGCGCATCTCGGTCGTGTCCGCACGGCAGGCGGTGAAGCCGGATGCGCGCGCATAAGCGAGGCTGCCGCTGACCGGCAGGCCGTCGAACGAATAGGGCGGCGGCGGGGGACGGTCCGGCCCTCCGCATCCGGCAAGCAGCGCAAGCGCCAGCGCGAGCGCGCTCAGCGTGCCGGCGGCTTGAAGCCTCCTGAGCATCGATGGTCTCCGCTGGTGCCGCACGAAGTTCGTGGCCCGCCCGGGCGGGCGGGCGCTTTTAGGTCGGAGCTTCCACACCCGCGAAGGCGCAGCCGTGCCATCGGGCGAGCGCTGCAACGCAGCCCAGCTCGGCGGCGAGCGCCGCCGCCCGCAGAGGGGCCGAGGCGAAGTCGCCGAACACCACGGCCGCGAAGAGGACGAGGGTCGTGGTTGCCGCCGCCGCCAGCGCCGCCGCTGGCGCGAGGCGCGTCCAGTCCCGCTCCAGCACCAGCCAGGCCATCCGGAGATGGGCGCCCGCGAGGACCAGCAGCAGCGCCGCGAGCGAGGGCAAGGCCGCCCGGTTGGCCTCGCTGACGGCGCCCGAAGAGGCGAAGTCCGCCAGCATGGTCGACGCCGCCAGGGCCGCGGCCGGCACGATCAGGAGGAAAGCGACGAGGTGGCTCGCGATCGCGAAGCGTCCCTCCTCATGGGCCGGCAGCTCCCGCCACGCGGCCGCGAGGCAGCCAAGGGCGAAGAGCAGCGGCTTGCCGTCCTCCCGCGCAGCTTCGAGCTCCGCCTCCATCGCTTCGCCCCATGTGCGCCGGTGCGCGCCCATGGAGCGGACCGCCAGCGCCATGAGGGCGCGCGGGACGGCCGCCATCATGCCGGGGACGCCCTGAGCCCGCGCGGACGCTCGTCCTCTTCCTGCGCCGTCCGCGCCAGCTCGAGGCCCGCCGCCGTGAGGCGATAGGCGTGGCGCGCGGGCCGGCCGGGCTGCGCCGGCTCGCGCCATTCGGCGTCGACCAGCCCTTGGTCGGTCATCCGCATCAGCAGCGGATAGAGCGTGCCGGAGAGGAGGCCGGTCTCCTTCATCAGGTCGTAGCCGTGGCGCCACTCAAGCGGCCGCTCGGACAAGGCCCCGAGGAGCGCCAGCATCTGCTTCGAGGGTCGCCGAGTCCGCGTCACCCAGCAATCACAACATATGTAGACTTATTCGTCAAGAGGCCGGCGCGGGTGCGCCGCGCTCAGCCGAGATGACCGCCTTCGAGCGCCTTCAGCGCCGCCCGCGTCCGGTCGCGGGCGTTGAGCTTCAGGAGCAGGTTCGAGACGTGGTTCTTCACCGTCCCTTCGGCCAGCGCCAGCAGATCGGCGATCTCCTTGTTGCTGTAGCCGGCGCAAATGAGGTGCAGCACCTCGCGTTCCCGGACGGTGAGCGCGTCGGTGATGTAGCTGTCGGAGGACTCCGAAGGCGTGCGGCGGATCGCCGCCATCAGGCTCTCGGTCATCGCCGGCTGGAAGGCGGTCTTGTTGTCGGCAAGCGCGCGGATCGCCGCGGCCAGGTCTTCGAGCGACACGTCCTTCAGCATCAGGCCCTTGGCGCCGGCCTTGATCGCCGCGATGGCGGCGTCGCCGTCGTCGAAGGTGGTGAGGACCAATGTCGGCGGCAGCCTGTTCGCGTCGCGCAGGGCCTCGAGCACGGCGATGCCGCTGAGGCGAGGCATTCGGATGTCGAGGAGAAGCACGTCGGGATCGAGCTCCGGAACCTTCTCCAGCGCCTCCTCGCCGTCGCACGCCTCCCCCACCACCTCGATGTCGGGGACAAGCTCGAGCAGGCCGCGAACGCCCTGGCGGACCAGCGTCTGATCGTCGACGAGAACGACGCGGATCATACCGCCTGCGGGGTCCGCGAAGGCAGCCAGGCATCGACGGTGAAGCCGATCCCGGCGCTCGCCTGCACGGCAAGGCGGCCGCCGAGATTTTCCACCCGCTCGCGCATCCCGAGCAGACCCGATCCGGGGGCGGACGCGGCGGGCCGCGCGCTGCCGTCGTTCCGCGCGACGAGGCGGACGCCGCCATCGTCGGAGCTCACCTGAAGCCAGAGGTTGGAGGCGTCCGCGTGCCGGACGGCGTTGGTGACGGCCTCCTGTGCGCAGCGGACGAGAACATGGGCCTGGTCCGGGGCGACCCGCACCTCGGGCGCGATCTCGACATGGATGGCCGGGGTCGGGACGCTGCTGGCGAGCGCCTCCAGCGCCTGCTTCAGGTCGCAGCGCTCCTCCTCGCGCAGGGCGGCGACGACGTCGCGCACCTTGCCGAGGAGGGCGCGGGCGAGGCCCTTCGCCTGCAGGACGTGATCGTTGGCGCGGCCCGGCTCCGTCACATGGCTGGCGATCTCGAGCTGCAGCCCGAGCGCGGTCAGCTCGTGGCCCCAGGCATCGTGGAGGTCGCGCGAGATGCGCAGGCGCTCGGCACTGCGGGCGGTGTTGGCGATGATCGCCTGTGCCGACCTCAGCTCCCTATTGGTCTGGGCGAGGGCGCGGCCCGTTTCCGCCTCCCGGCGCAGCGCCTGGGCGGCGAAGCCGAGCAGGAGCTGCAGCGCCGCCGACTCGCCAAGGACCCAGCAGATGTCCGGATTGAGCGCCTGGAAGAGCGCTGCGACGATCGCCAGGTTCTGGAACGCGAACCAGGCCAGCGCCTGGCGCGGCCCGGTCGCCATCGCCGCCTGCCACGCGATGATGACGAGGAAGGACGACATCCCGGCCCAGGGCACGATGATCGCCATCGCGACGACGGCGGCGAGCTGGACGCACAGCAAGGCCCAGAAAAGCGCCGGCCGCAGCTTCAGGACCATCGCGGCGAGGACCGCGGATCCGAAGACGGCGAACGGGACGAACCAGACCGCCGAAATGGAGACGTCGCGGATCGTCGCGCCGTCCCTGAACGCGCGGACGACTGGCCAGCCCCAGAAGAGCCACACGGCCAGCGCCAGGAAGCAGAAGATCCATTGAAGGCGGGTGCTGAAATGCGTCGTCATTGGAGAATGCTGCCACAGCCGGCGCGGCCTGACCATAGGCCGAAGGTCATGGGTAAGGCGTGCGACCTCCGGCACTTATCCGGATTCGAGGCGGGAGGCAGAGAGGACGGACCGAATTTGGAGGATTAGCCATGCTACGGTCCGTCAGCGTCATCGCCATTCTGCTCGCCTCTGCGTCGCCCGCCTTCGCCCAGCGCACCGGCGAGAACGCCGTCGCCTCGGCCCAGGATGCGTTCGGCTCCAGCGTCGGCAACGAGCGCGTCGGCCTCTATTTCCCGCAGAGCGCGCGCGGCTTCAGCCCCGTCCAGGCCGGCAACGTCCGCATCAACGGCATGTATTTCGACTTCCAGACCGAGCTCAACCCGCGCCTCATTTCCGGCAGCAACGTGCGCGTCGGCCTCACCGCCCAGGGCTATCCGTTTCCGGCCCCGACCGGAGTCGCCGACTTCTCGCTGCGCCTGCCGGGCCAGGAGGCGGTCGCGAGCACGGTCGTCGGCCTCGGCCCGTTCGGAGGGTTGCGCGCCGAAGTCGACGCGCAGCTCCCCGTCGCCGAGACGCTCGCCGTCGCCGGCGGCGTGGGCGTCGAGCATGAGGAGATCTACCATGGCGGCGAGAAGCGCGCCCTCACCGCCGCCGTCGCCGGCCGCTGGCGCCCGGCGGAGAATGTCGAGCTCGTCCCCTTCTGGAGCATGCAGGCGAGCAGCGGCCGCCAGGCGCAGCCGGTCATCTTCACCGCCGGCGCCTATCTGCCGCCGCGCATCGAGCGGCGGCGCTATTTCGGCCCGGACTGGGCGCAGCCCGAGCTTCGCGGCTCCAATTACGGCCTGCTCGGCACCTTCGGCTCCGGCGACTGGACGCTGCGCGGCGGCGCCTTCCGCTCGGTCTCGGACACGTTGCGCAACTTCAATCCCTTCTTCCTCAACACCTCGGCGGACGGCGAGGCCGACCGGGTCGTCTTCTACGAGGAGGGCCGCCGCTCGGCCTCGGCCTCGGGCGAGCTGCGCCTCACCCGCCAGCTCACCGAAGGCGACCGCCTCCACCTCGTCCACCTGATGGCGCGCGGCCGCAGCCTCGACCGGCGCTATGGCGGCGCCCAGCGCTTCGACTTCGGCCGCGGCCGCATCGACGAGCAGATCGACGCCCCCGAGCCCACTTTCTCGCCGGGCCCGCAGACCACCGACGAGGTGCGCCAATATACCGGCGGCCTCGGCTACGAGGGGCGCTGGCGCGGCGTCGGCGAGCTCAGCCTCGGCATCCAGCGCACCTCCTACCGCAAGGCGGTCGTCCGCCCGTCGGGCGCGCTGCCGGTCACCGAGGCGAGCCCCTGGCTGTTCAACGGCACGCTCTCGATCCTCGCCGGGAGCGATCTCGTCTTCTACGCCGGCTACAGCCGGGGCCTGGAGGAAAGCCCGGTCGCGCCCGAGATCGCGGTCAACCGCGGCGAGGCGCCGCCGGCGATCATCACCGAGCAGATGGACGCCGGCTTCCGCCTCAACCTCAGCCGCTCGCTGCGGCTGGTCGCGGGCGTGTTCGACGTGCGCAAGCCCTATTTCGCGCTCGACCCCGGCCGCACGTTCCGCGAGCTCGGCGAGGTGCGCAACCGCGGCATCGAGCTGTCGCTCGCCGGCCAGATCACGCCGCGGCTCAACATCGTGCTCGGCGCCGTCTTCCTCGACGCGACGGTGAGCGGGGATGCGGTCGAGCTGGGGCTGATCGGCCGGCGCCCCGTCGGCTCGATCGGGCGCAACGTCAACGGCGCCATCAACTGGAACCTGCCCTGGGTGGAGGGTCTGTCGCTCGACCTCTCCTACGAAGGCACGTCGGACCGGATCGCCAATGCCGCGAACAGCTTCGTGATCCCGGCGCGCTATGCCGCGGCGATCGGCGGCCGCTACCGCTTCGATCTCGCCGGCAACCCGGCGACCTTCCGCGCGCAGCTCGCCTCCTTCAACGACGCCTACGGCTTCAACAATGCCGGCGGCGAGGGCTTCTACTACAACCTCCCCCGCCGCTTCCAGATGA
>DASWMB010000135.1:0-18260 GCA_036399955.1 Allosphingosinicella sp.
CTGGGCCCGAGAGTCGGAAAAGAGCCTCACCCGACCCTCTCCCGCAGGCGGGAGAGGGCCAAGGTCACCGCCGGACATCGAGCTCTCCGGCCAGGAAGGACTCGAGGTCGCGCAGTCCGAACAGGCTCGCGTCGCCGGGGAGGCTGTGCTTCAGCGCCGTCACCGCGAGGCCGGCGCGCGCAATCGTCTCGAGATCGGCGCCGGTGAGGACGCCGTGGAGCACGCCGGCGGCGAAGGCGTCGCCGCCGCCGATCCGGTCGACGATGCCGGCGACCGTCGCGTCCTCCGTCTGCGCCGAGCCGTCGCGGCCGTCGACGCGGGCCGAGATGCGGTGGGTATCGGCGTCTTCGACATGGCGCGCCGTCGATGCGATCAGTCGCAGCTTCGGGAAGGCTTCGAACGCCGCCGCGGCCGCCTCGCGCCGCCGGTCCTCGCCCTCGCCGCCGAAGTCGGCGCCGAGCAGCAGCGACACGTCGCGATGGTTGCCGAACAGGATCTCGGCATGGCCGACGAGGCGGGTGAGGATCGCCTTCGGGTCGCTGTCCCAGCGCTGCCAGAGCTGCGCGCGGTAATTGCCGTCGAACGAGATCGGCACGCCGCGCGCCGCAGCGGCTTCGGCGGCGGCGACGGCGAGCTCGGCCGAGCGCGGCCCGAGCGCCGGCGTGATCCCGGACATGTGGAACAGGCTCGCACCCTCCAGCAGCCGGTCCCAGTCGAAATCGCCGGGACCGGCGAGGGCGAAGGCGCTGGCTTCGCGGTCGTAGATGATGTCGGACGCGCGCAGCCCGGCGCCCGGCGTCAGGAAATAGAGGCCCATCCGCCCCTGCGCGGCCGATACGCCGCTCGCATCGACGCCGTAGCGCCGCAGATAACCGATCGCCGCCTCGCCGAGCGCATTCGCCGCGACGCGGCTGACGACGGCGGTCTCGTGGCCGAGGCAGGAGAGGCCGACGGCGACATTAGCCTCCGCGCCGCCGATGTGAACGTCCAGGCGCGGCGTCTGGAGCAGGAGCTCGCGCCCCGGCGCGGTCAGCCGGAGCAGCAGCTCGCCGAAGCAGACGGTGGTCATAGCCAACCCTGCGTTCGGCCTGAGCCTGTCGAAGGCCTGTCCTTCTTCCCTGCCGCAGCAAAGGATAAGGGCAGGGCTTCGACAAGCTCAGCCCGAACGGCGGAGGCCTCGGCCATGCTCACCGCGCCAGCCAGCCGCCGTCGACGGCCAGGATGTGGCCGTTGACATAGTCGGAGGCCGCCGAGGCGAGGAACACGGCGGCGCCGCCGAGGTCCTCGGGGGTCGCCCACCGGCCGGCGGGAATGCGGTCGAGGATCGCCTTCGAACGCTCCGGATCGGCGCGCAGCTGGGCGGTGTTGTCGGTCGCGACATAGCCCGGCGCGATCGCGTTGATGTTGAGGCCGCGCGCGCCCCATTCGTTGGCGAGCAGCCTGGTGATGCCGGCCACGCCCGACTTGGAGGCCGTGTAGCTCGGCACGCGGATCCCGCCCTGGAAGCTCAGCATCGAGGCGATGTTGATGATCTTGCCCCTGCCCTGCGCCAGCATGTGGCGCCCGGCGGCCTGGCAGAGGAAGAAGACGGTCTTCAAATTGATGTTCATCACCGCGTCCCAGTCGTCCTCGGAGAAGTCGACCGCGTCGGCGCGGCGGATGATGCCGGCATTGTTGACGAGGATGTCGAGCCCGCCGAGCTGCGCGACGGTCTCCTCGACGATCCGGCCGACCGGCTCGATCGAGAGCAGGTCGGCCTCGATATAGGCGGTGCGGCGGCCCATCGCCTGCGCCTTTTCGATCGTGTCGCCGGGATGGAGGTGGCCGACGACGGCGAGGTCGGCGCCCGCCTCGGCGAGCGCCAGCGCGATGCCCTGGCCGATGCCGGTATTGGCGCCGGTGACGAGCGCGACGCGCCCCGAAAGGTCGAAAGGATTGGCCATCGGTGTCGAATTCCTACTGAAGCTGGCAGATGTCGAGGACGTTCATGTCCGTATAGTCCTGGTTCTCGCCGGCCATCGCCCAGATGAAGGCATAGGCCTTGGTGCCGGCACCCATATGGACCGACCAGACCGGGCTGATCACCGCTTCCTCGTTCGCCATCACGATGTGGCGCAGCTGGTCGCCCTGGCCCATGAAGTGGAAGACGCGGTCGTTCTCGCCGTCGAGGCCGAAGTAGAAATAGATCTCGCTGCGCCGCTCGTGGATGTGCGGCGGCATCGTGTTCCAGACGGAGCCCGGCTTGAGCACGGTGAGCCCCATGACGAGCTGCGCCGAGTCGCAGATGCCTGGAATGACGAGCTGATAGATGGTCCGCTCGTTCGATTCCGCGAGGCTGCCGCGCTCCAGCGCGTTCGCCTGCGCGATGCCGAGCTTGCGCGTCTGGAACGCCTTATGCGCCGGGCAGGAGGCGAGATAGTATCGCGTACCGGCGCCCGAGAAGATGACGTCCTTCGCGCCCATGGTGACGTAGAGGCAGTCCATGTTGCCGAGCTCGAACGCTTCGCCGTCGACAATGACGGTGCCGGCGGTGCCGCCGACGTTTACGACGGCGAGCTCGCGCCGCTCGAGGAAGGGCTTGCCGGCCGCGGACGCGGGCTCGGCCTGCTCCGGAAGCCGCACGTCGGAGCCGCCGACGACAACTCCGCCGATCACGAAGCGGTCGGCATGGGTGTAGTTGAGGACGCACTCGCCTTCGCGGAAGAGGCCGCCGATCAGGTAGCGGTCGCGCAGCTCCTCGTTGGAGACGCACTCCATCATGTCCGGGTGCGTGGCGTAATAGGTGCGGTCGTACATCAGCAGACTCCGTGCAGAGAAGAAGGCGTCATACCGGACTTGATCCGGCATCCATGAACCGAAGCGTCCGCGGCTATGCCGCTCGCTCCCGGTTCATTGGTTCCGGCCTTCGTCGGAATGACAGAGAGGATCACTCCGCCGCCTCCGCCCGGTGTTCGTCGAGGCGATAGGCGCGCTTGACGAGGCCGTAGGTGAGGTCGTGGGCGAGCTCGGCGGCTTCCCACTCGGCGAGGCGGTGCTCGGCGACGAGCCGGGCGAGGAAGGCGCAGTCGACGCGGCGGGCGACGTCGTGCCGTGCCGGGATCGAGAGGAAGGCGCGGGTGTCGTCGTTGAAGCCGACACTGTTGTAGAAGCCCGCCGTCTCGGTCGTCATCTCGCGGAAGCGGAGCATCCCTTCTGGGCTGTCGTGGAACCACCAGGCGGGGCCGAGCTTCAGGCAGGGATAATGGCCGGCGAGCGGGGCGAGCTCGCGCGCATAGACGCTCTCGTCCAGCGTGAAGAGGATGATGGTGAGCGCGGGCTCGTTGCCGACGAGATCGAGCAGCGGCTGGAGGTTGCGGACATATTCGGTCTGCGCCGGGATGTCGGCGCCCTTGTCGCGGCCATAATGCTGGTGGAGCCAGCGATTGTGGTTGCGGAACGAGCCGGGGTGGATCTGCATCACCATGCCATCCTCGAGGCTCATCAGCGCCATCTCGGTCAGCATCTGGGCGCGGAACAGCTCGGCGTCGGCCGCGCTCCATTGGCCGGAGACGATACGGCCGAACAGCGCCTCCTTCTCCGGCTGCGCGAGATTGGCAGTGCGGGGCGTCGGGTGGCCGTGGTCGGTCGCGGTCGCGCCGGCGCGGCGGAAGTCCTCGCGCCGCTTGCGGTGGGCCGCGAGATAGCCGCTCCAGGAGTGGACGTCCTCGTCCGAAAGCTCGGCGAAGCGCGCGAGGGCGGCGCCGAACTCCTCATGCTCCGGATCGATGACCGCATCGGGGCGATAGGTGGTGACGACGCGCCCGCCCCAGCCGGAGCGGCGGATCGTCTCATGGTGGACGAGGTCCTCGTGCGGCCCCTCGGTGGTGGCGAGGAGCTCGATGCCGAACCGGTCGAACAAAGCGCGCGGGCGGAAGGCGGGGGTGGCGAGCGCCTCCGCGATCCGGTCGAAATAGTGGTCGGCCGTCGCCGCTTCGAGCGCGACCTCGATGCCGAAGACCCCCGCGAAGACATGGTCGAGCCACATGCGAGACGGGGTGCCGCGGAAGAGATAATAATGGCTCGCGAAGAGCCGCCACGCCTCGCGCGGGTCCGCGGAAGACGGGCCCGCACGGCTCGGCACGCCGAGCCGGTCGAGCGGGATGCCCTGCGAATAGAGCATGCGGTAGAGATAATGGTCCGGCGCGAGCAGCAGCTCGGTCGCGTTGAACCAGGGCGCGTCGGTCGCGAACCATGCGGGGTCGGTATGGCCGTGGGGGCTGACGATCGGCAGGTCCGCGACCGACTCGTAAAGACTGCGCGCGATCGCACGCGTCTGCGGATCGACGGGCAGCAGCCTGTCCGGATTGAGGGTGAGCGGCCTCGGCATTCGTCGTCCTAAAACGTCTGGTAACGCGAAAGTGCCCTTCGCTTGGCCGCTTAGGTAACCGGTGTCATGACAGAAGGCAAGTGCGAGTTGGGCGCTGTGCGGTCCGTCGCAACCGCGTCCGTCCCGCGCCGCCTCGACCGCCTCCGCCATGCTCGCGCACCAGCGGATCGGCGCCGCCCGGCGACCGCGGAACTCTCAACCCGGACGCGGCGGCGGCGCGACGGAGGCGCGGCGGACGAGGGAGGAGATGAAGAGGGAGGGCTCCGGCGCGTCGCCGCCGGCGGCGGGACCGCCGACCAGCTTGAACGCGGCCGTGCGCGCCATCGAGACGATCGGCCAGCGGACCGTGGTGAGCGGCGGCCAGATATGGGCGGCGATCGGCGTGTCGTCGAAACCGATCACCGAAAGCTCGCTCGGCACGTCGATGCCGCGGTTCCTCGCGGCATGGACGACGCCGGCTGCCATTTCGTCGTTCGAGGCGAAGATCGCCGTCGGCCGCGGCGACAGGTCGAGCAGCCGGTTCGCGGCGGCGACTCCGGTCTCGAACGTGTAGTTGCCGCTCGCGATCAGGCTGCGCGGCAGCTTGATCCCGGCCGTCGCGAGCGCGTCCTCGAAGCCGCGCCGCCGCTCCTTGGCGGAGCGGAAGCCGTCCGGCCCCTCGATCAGGCCGATCAGCCTGTGCCCCTGGCCGATCAGATAGCCGACGGCGTCGGCGACGGCCTCGCGGTCGTTCGAGACGACCATATGGTCCGGGTCGTCGAGCTCCGCCGAGCCCATGCGGACATATTTGACGTCGAGCTCGTCGCACAGTCGCGCCAGCCGGTCGTTCTCGCTGATCGGGGGAAGCAGGACGACGCCGTAGAGCCGCTGCTGCTCGAGGAAATGGCGCACGTCGTCGAGCATCGCCGAGCTGTTGCGGTCGACCGGGCGGATCACCATCGCGAACTCGGTGCCGTGCAGCGCCTCGAGGATGCCCTGCTGGACATTCAGCACCATCTGCGCGTTCGGGTTGTCATGGATGAGGCCGACGAGGAAGTTGCGCCGGAGCGCCAGCGCCCGCGCCTGCGGATTGGGCACATAACCGAGCTCGCGGATCACCTTCTCGACCTTCTCCCGCGTCTCCTCGTTGAGGAGCGGCGACCGGTTGATGACTCGGCTCACCGTCTTCTTCGAGACGCCGGCGATCCGCGCGACATCGTTGATCGTCGGCTTGGCGACGCGCCGGCCGCCATTTTCCTCTTTGTCCGCCAAGTCGCTCCTCCGCTTCGCGCGCACGTTACAGACCCGCCATGCCGGGGAAAAGGGCGGTGGCGCGGGCTTGCCGCAGCGGACGGAAAAAGGTAATGACACCGGTTACCAGATGAGCGACGCGACCCTCCTCGACGCGCCGGCGGCCACGCCCGACGCGCTCCAGCTCCACCCCAGCGACGACGTCGCGGTGGCGCTGACGTCGCTCGATGCGGGCATGCGAATCGCGGTCGGCGGCGAGGAGGTCCTGCTGCGCCAGCCGATCCCGCGCGGCCACAAGTTCGCGCTGCGGCCGCTCGCGGCCGGCGACACGGTCTGGAAGTTCGGCTGGCCGATCGGCCGCATGCGCGCGGCAGCGGCCCCGGGCGATCATATCCACGTCCACAATGTCGAGACGACGCTCACGGGCGTCGAAGGCTATCAGTGGGAGCCGGTGAAGGGGGAGCGGCTTCCCGCCGACCTCACCACCCGCTTCCTCGGCTATCGCCGCGGCGACGGGCGCGTCGGCACCAGGAACGAGGTCTGGATCCTGCCCACGGTCGGCTGCGTCGCCCGCACAGCCGAGCGGATCGCCTCGATCGCCCATGCCCGCCATGCCGGCACGGTCGACGGCGTCTATGCCTTTTCGCATCCGCACGGCTGCTCGCAGCTCGGCGACGATCTCGACGGCACGCGCTCCCTGATTGCGGCGCTCGCCTGCCATCCCAATGCCGGCGGCGTCCTGCTCGTCGGCCTCGGCTGCGAATCGAACCAGCTCGACCGGCTGATGGCGGAGATCCCGGAGGATCTGCGCGGGCGCGTGCGGACGCTGCGGGCACAGGCCGAGGAGGACGAAACGGAAGCGGGCCTCGCCGCCGTCGATGCGCTGGTCGCCACCGCGGCGCTGGCCCGCCGCCGCCCGGCGCCGCTCTCGGAGCTGGTCGTCGGCCTCAAGTGCGGCGGCTCGGACGGCTTTTCCGGGCTCACCGCCAATCCGCTGGTCGGCCGCATCGCCGACCGCGTCGTCGGCTCCGGCGGCTCCGCTATCCTCACCGAGATTCCCGAGATTTTCGGCGCCGAACGCCTCCTCATGGCGCGCGCCCGCGACCGCGACTTGTTCGACCGGATCGTCGGCGTCGTGAACGACTTCAAGCGCTACTTCCTGGCGAGCGGGCAGCCCGTCTCGGAGAACCCGTCGCCCGGCAACATCGAAGGCGGGATCACCACGCTCGAGGAGAAGTCGCTCGGCGCCGTCCAGAAGGCCGGGCAGGCGCCGGTCGCCTCGGTCCTGCGCTACGGCGAGCGCATCCGGCGCAAGGGCCTCACCCTGCTCGAGGCGCCGGGCAACGACGCCGTCTCCTCGACCGCGCTCGCCGCCGCGGGCGCGACCGTGATCCTCTTCACGACGGGCCGCGGCACGCCGCTCGGCTTCCCGGTCCCGACGGTCAAGATCGCGTCGAACAGTGCCCTGGCCGAAAGGAAGCGCGGCTGGATCGATTTCGACGCCGGCGAAGTGCTCAGCCGCGGCTTCGACGGCGCGGCCGACGGGCTCATGGCCCGCATCGTCGCCATCGTCTCCGGCGAGACGACGGCGGCCGAACGCAACGGCGAGCGCGAGATCGCGATCTGGAAACGCGGCGTCACCCTGTGAGCGCTGTCGGCGTCGTCCATTTCGGGCCGGGCGCGTTCCACCGCGCCCACCAGGCGGATTATATCGACCGACTCCTCGGCGACGACCCGCGCTGGGGGATCGCCGCGGTGTCGCTGCGCTCGCGCGGCACGGTCGAGGCGCTGAAGCGGCAGCAGGGCCGCTACACGCTCGCGGTGCTCGATGCCGAGACGAGCTTCCGCACCCTCGCCGCGCACCGCGCCTTCTACGGTCCCGGCGAGGCAGCCGCCGTTCGCAAGGCGCTGCAGGACCCGCTGATCCGCTTCGTCTCCTCCACGGTCACGGAGAAGGGCTATTGCCTCGCCGCTGACGGCACGCTCGACTTCGCCCATTCCGACATCGTCCACGATCTTGAGCGGCCGGACGAGCCGGTGAGCCTCGTCGGCTGGCTCGCGCTCGGCCTTCGGGATCGCCGCGACGCGGGCGAAGCCGCCTTCACGCCGCTCTGCTGCGACAATATGGTCTCAAACGGCAGGAAGCTCGGTGAAGCCGTGGGTGCCTTCGCCGAGCGGCTCGATCCGGAGCTCGCCCGCTGGATCTCGGGCGAGGCGGTGTTCCCGGACACGATGGTCGACTCGATCACGCCCGCCGCCACGGACGCGCTGAAGAGGCTGGTGCGGGAGGAGACGGGCGTCGCGGACGAGATCCCGGTCAGCCGCGAAGCCTATGCCGAATGGGTGATCGAGGACGTGCTGCCGCCCGGCTCGCCGGACCTCGCCGCGGCCGGCGCCACGCTCGCGAGGGATGTCGGCGCCTGGGAGAAGGCGAAGCTGCGCATTCTGAACGGCGCGCATTCGACGCTCGCCTATGTAGGGCTGCTGCTCGGACATGAGACGGTGGCCGATGCAATGGCCGACGGCGAGCTCGCGGAGTTCGTCGAGCGCCTGGTGCGGCGCGACGTCGCGGCATCGCTCGACCCCTCGCCATTGGACCTTCAGGTCTATGCCGGCGACATCCTGCGGCGCTTCCTCAACCCGGCGATCGGCCACAGACTGTCGCAGATCGCGTGGGACGGGTCGCAGAAGCTTCCCTACCGGATCCTCGAGACCGTCGCGGACGCGCTCGCCAGCGGCCGCAGCGTCGAGCGGCTGGCGGTGCCGATCGCGGCCTGGATCCTGTTCGTCCAGCGCCAGGCGCGGTCGGGGGCCGAGATCGTCGATCCGCTCGCCGCCACCCTCGCCGCCGCCGCGCTCGGCCACGACCCGGCTGAGCGCCTGCTCGCGCTGCGCCAGATCTTCCCCGCCGCGCTGGCCGAGGATCCCGCCTTTCGATCGGCGGTGCTCGGCGCCGTCCGGGCGATGCGCGACGAGGGGCCGCGCGCCTGCCTTTCACCTCTGGGAGCGACAAGTGGCCGATCTTGAGACCATCATGACCGCCGCGCCGGTGATCCCGGTGCTGGTGATCGACCGCGTCGACGACGCTTTGACGGTTGCGCAGGCGCTCGTCGCCGGCGGCCTCCCTGTCCTCGAAGTGACGCTCCGCACGCCCGCGGCGCTCGATGCGATCCGAGCGATGAAATCGGTTTCCGGGGCGATTGTCGGCGCCGGGACCGTCCTCAATCCGGAGCAGCTCGAGCTGGCGATCGAGGCAGGCTCGGAGTTCGTCGTCAGCCCCGGCCTCACTGAGCGGCTCGGCCGCGCCGCCGCCTCCTCGCCGATCCCGCTTCTCCCGGGCGTCGCCAATGCGAGCGACATCATGCGCGCGGTGGACCTCGGCTTCAGCCGGCTGAAATTCTTCCCCGCAATGGCCTCGGGCGGGCTTGCCGCGCTCAAGGGCTTCGCCTCCGTATTCGGCGGCGTGAAGTTCTGCCCGACCGGCGGAATCACGCTCGACAATGCGCCCGAATGGCTGGCGATGCCCGCCGTTGCCTGCGTCGGCGGCACCTGGCTGGTGCCGGCAGGCGAGAGCGCCGATCCCGCTGCCATCGAAGCGCGCGCCCGCCTCGCCGCGACATTGCGCCCAACCCACTGAAAAGACGAAACGAAGTCGGAAGCCATTGCCTATGACACCGGTTTCCGCTAGGCTCCAAAGAAAAGATAGCCGAGGGGTTCCTGAAGTGACTTTGCTTGCAGCCGATCCGGCGGCGATCGCCGGCCGTTTCCTTGCGGCGCGCCGCGCCGCCTCCGGGCTCGGCGGCTATCCGGGCGAGTTTCCCGCCGGCCTCGACGAGGCCTATCTGATCCAAGACGAGGCGATCGCCGCCTGGGGGAAACCCGTCATCGGCTGGAAGGTCGGTCGCGTGAACCCGCCGCTTTCGGACGAGCTCGGCGCCGACCGCCTCGCCGGCCCGATCTTCACCCAGCGCCTCGTCGCCGGTGGCGAAAGCCCGGACATGCCGGTCTTTGCGGAGGGCTTCGCCGCGGGCGAGGCCGAGTTCCTGCTGCGCATCGCCAAGGCGCCGCCAGCCGGCAAGGACAGCTTCAGCCTCGAGGAGGCCGCCGAGCTGATCGACGCCGTCCATATCGGCATCGAGATCGCCAGCTCCCCCCTCGGCATGATCAACGAGATCGGTCCGATCGCGGTCGTCTCCGACTTCGGCAACAACAACGGCCTCGTCGTCGGTGCCGAAGTGCCGGACTGGCGTTCGAGCGGCTTCGAGGACTGGACGGTGACGCTCCTCATCGACGGCGTCGAGACCGGCCGCGGCACCGCCCGCGCCTTCCCGGACGGCGCCATCGGCTCGGCCCGGTTCCTGTTCGAGCTGATGGCGAAGCGCGGCATCGCGCTGACGCCGGGCCAGTGGATTTCGAGCGGCGCCGTCGGCGGCGTCCACGACGCAGCGGCAGGGCAGATCGTCGAGGCGCGGTTCGGCGAGTTGGCGCCGGTCCGTTGCCGGCTGGTGCCCGCGCGGCCCGAATAAACAGCTTCTTTGACACCGGTCCCCCGCTTATGGGCGGACCCAAGGCCCCGCAAAAGAGGGCCGCACGCGAGAGGATGATGAGATGGCCGGGACTTTCGTCGAAGGGGCCGACAGCAGCGCCCCGAAAATGAGCGTGGGCCGGGTGCGGTGGGGCATCTGCGCGCTGCTCTTCTTCGCCACCACGATCAACTATATCGACCGGCAGATGATCTCGGTCCTGAAGCCGACGCTGCAGGCCGAATATGGCTGGGACGAATCGACCTACGCCAACATCGTCTTCTCCTTCCAGCTCGCCTACGCGATCGGCTACGTCGCCTTCGGGCGGCTGATCGACAAGCTCGGCGCCCGCTTCGGCTATTCTCTCGCCGCCGGCATCTGGGGCATCGCGGCGATGGCGCATGCGCTCGCCAACAACGCCACCCATTTCATGATGGCCCGCTTCGCGCTCGGCATCGGCGAGTCCGGCAACTTCCCGGCCGGCGTCAAGGCCGTGGCGGAGTGGTTCCCGAAGAAGGAGCGCGCCTTCGCGATCGGCATCTTCAACGCCGGCGCCAACATCGGCGCGATCCTGACGCCGCTGATGGCCCCCTGGCTCGTCCTCTGGTTCGGCTGGCGCGTCGCCTTCCTGTTCACCGGCGCGATCGTCTTCATCTGGCTCGCCTTCTGGTGGACGAACTACCGTCGCCCCCGCGAGAAGAAGAACATCACGCAGGCCGAGCTCGACTATATCGAGGCGGACCCGGCCGACGCGCCCGGCGACGTCAAGTGGCTGCCTTTGCTGCGCCACCGCCAGACCTGGGCCTATGCGCTCGGCAAGTTCATGATCGATCCCGTCTGGTGGTTCTTCCTGTTCTGGCTGCCGAGCTTCTTCGCGACCGAGCATGGCCTCAACCTCACCACCTTCGGCCTCCCGCTTGCCGCCATCTACATCATCTCCGACATCGGCAGCGTCGGCGGCGGCTGGCTGTCCTCCACGCTGATCAAGCGCGGCTGGTCGGTCAATGCGGGCCGCAAGACGGCGATGCTGGTCTGCGCGCTTTGCGTGCCGCCGGTGATGCTCGCGCCCGGCGTTGAAAGCGTCTGGGGCGCGGTGCTGCTGATCGGGCTCGCCACCGCCGCGCACCAGGGCTTTTCCGCCAACCTCTACACCATCCCCTCGGAC
Source organism: Allosphingosinicella sp. (assembly GCA_036399955.1). Lineage (GTDB taxonomy): Bacteria > Pseudomonadota > Alphaproteobacteria > Sphingomonadales > Sphingomonadaceae > Allosphingosinicella. The sequence continues at coordinate 11,285 of DASWMB010000135.1, forward strand.
ATGTTCCCGAGGAAGGCGGTCGGTGCGATCATCGGTATCGGCGGCACTTTGGGCGCCGTCGGGGGCATGTTCATGGCGAAGTTCACCGGCTGGGTGCTCGACGCAACGGGAAGCTACATGCCGATGTTCGTGATCGCCGGCTCGATGTACCTGCTCGCTTTGCTCGTCATCCATCTCCTCGTGCCGCGAATGGAGGAGGCGACGGTCGACGTCCGCGACTGAGCGGACGCGGCCCCGCCGCCGAGCATTGCCTGAAGGCTTCGGCTTCTACCTCTTCGCCATCCCGGCGGTGCTGCTGATCGGGCTGGCGAAGGGGGGCTTTTCAGGCCTCGGCGCGCTCGGGACGCCGCTGATGGCGATCGGCATCGACGATCCGGTCCGCGCCGCCGCCATCCTGCTCCCGATCCTGATCGCGCAGGATGTCGTCGGCGTCGCCGCCTTCCGGAAGAGCTGGGACGGATCCGTCCTTGCCGCGATGCTGCCGGGCGCCGTCTTCGGCATCGCGCTCGGCTGGCTGCTCGCCGCGAGGATCTCGGCCGATGCGGTGATGGCGGTCCTCGGCGCGATCACTATCGTCTTCGGCGCCTACCGCCTCTCCGCCGAGCGCGGCAGCGGGGTTGCCGCGGCGTCGAACTCGCCCGCCTGGGTCGGCTCCCTCTTTGGAGTCGCCACCGGCTTCACCAGCCAGATCGCCCATGCCGGCGGCCCGCCCTTCCAGATGTGGGTGATGCCGAAGAAGCTGCCGCGCGACGTCTTCGTCGGCACCTCGGCCCTGTTCTTCGCGATCGTCAACTGGGTGAAGGTGCCTGCTTATGTGGCACTGGGCCAGTTCACGACCGCCAACGCGCTCGCGACTGCGATCCTCCTGCCCTTTGCCGTTGCCGCAAGCCTGGCCGGCGTGTTCCTCGTCCGGCGCATCCCGGGCGGGCGATTCTACACCATCGTCTACTGGCTGATGATCGTGGCAGGCGCGAAGCTGCTCCTGGACGGCGCCGGCATCGGCTGAGACCCCTGTCGAGCCGCGGAGCTAACCTGCGAGCTCGGCCAGCCATTCCTCGAGATTGGTGAAGCCGTCGCGGTCGCGGTCGCCATTGCCGTCGGCCGGGTCGCCCGGGTTGAAGCGGTTGCGCCGCTCCCACTCGTCCGGCATGCCGTCGCCGTCGCCGTCGCGCCACGGCGTACCGCGGGCGAGCTCGGGCCAGCCGCCGACTTCGCTCTGGCTGTCGATGATCGTGCCGCCGCGCCGCCGCACCGTCTCGACCACGCGCGCGTCCACTGCGTCGCGGGCGCGCGACGCGCCTGCCCCGGCGAGCACCCGCTCGAACGCGCTCGGCGCCGGATCCGGCCGCACGGGGGCGACATCGATCGGCTGGGACTGCCGGCCCGTGGCGGCGGCGGCGCCGGTGACGAGGCTCCACGGATCGGCCGGGATGGTGCCGTTCATGCTGTTGCCCGCGAAATAGGAGCGGGCCAGCCGGTTCGATTCCTGGAACGCGACGGGCCGGGTGCTGTTCGGCCCCGCCACATAGGCGTTGTCGATGAAATTATAGGCGATGTGGGTCGCCTCGTCGGCATTGTAGCCGGAGCGGGTCCCGCCCCAATTGTAGAAGACGTTGGAGCGGAACTCCATCAGCGGTCCGGTCGGATCGATCTCCGCCACGTTGTAATTGCCTGGCCGCGGCATGCGGGCGCTGTGATGCGCCCAGAGATTGTGGTGCCAGCTGAGCCGGTTCCCGAAGCCGGCGCGGACCAGCGAACCGTAGCCGTGGCTGCCCTTGGCATGGCCCGAACCGTTCAGCGACTCGGCGATGATCGACCATTGGACGGTGACGTCGCCCACGCCTTCCTCGCGGTTGCGGGTCGGCTCGCCGGCCGAAAGGGTCTCGTCGACCGACCAGCTCGCCGAGACATGATCGACGATGATCCGCCGGCCGCGGACGATCGAGAAGGCGTCGGCCTCGACGGACGAGGTGTCGCCGAGCCGGGCGCGGATGTAGCGCACCACGACGTCGTCGGCCTCGATCAGGAAAGGCTGGTCGCGCAGGGTGATGCCGCCGCCGGGCGCGGTCTGGCCGGCAATGGTGACGCGGCCGTTGCGGACGCGGAGCGGCGAGCGGAGCGCGATCGTGCCGCCGGTATCGAAGACGATCGTGCGCGGCCCCTCGGCCTCGACCGCGGCGCGGAGAGAGCCTGGTCCGGCATCGTCGAGAGTCGTCACCCGCAGGACGCGGCCGCCGCGGCCACCGAGCGCACGCGCGCCTGCGCCTTCGGCACCGGGAAAGGCGATCGCGACGCCGGTGGGCACCGGCGGAGTCGAGCCGGGTGCTTCGGCTCCGGCAGACGTGCAGGCGGCGGCGAGGACGCTGGCCAGCACCGGAGCCATCCGTGAAAGCGAAGTCGCCATGTCGTCATCCTCCAGGGTCAGGTCGGGCAGCTTGCGCGCTTCGCCTCGAACATCATGATACCGGTGTCATGAACCGGCTCCGGCTGTCAAGCTTCCGTTTTCCCTGCGCTTTTCTATAATGGTGAGGACGATGATGCCGATCCTCCTGTCCCGCCGCGCCGTCTGCGTCGGCCTCTCGGCTACGGCCTTGGCCGCGCCCGGGCGCGTGCTCGCCAGCGTTGCCGTCGACGCATCGGTCAGCCTGGGCGGCGGCAGCCACAGGAGCCTCGCCGCCGCTCTCGCCGCCGCGCCGCCGGGCGACCGGCCGTACCGGATCCTGCTCGGCCGCGGCCGCTGGCAGGAGAAGCTCGTCGTCGCGCGCCCGAACGTGGAGATCATCGGCGAGCACCGGCGGGAAAGCGTGCTCACCGCCTCGGTGGCCTCCGGCCACGACAAGCCCGGTGGCGGCCAGTGGGGCACCTACGGCTCTGCCACGCTGACCGTCGAAGCGCCCGGCTTCATCGCCCGCAATCTCACGGTGGAGAACGGCTTCGACTATGTCGCGAACATGCGCAGTCGCGCCGTCGCCAGTGCGCAGGCGGTCGCGCTCGCCCTCGGCAACGGCGCTGATCGGACGCTGATCGACGGCGTCGACCTCCTCGGCCACCAGGACACGTTCTACCTTCGCGCCGGCCGTGCACTGGTCCGCGAGAGCTTCATCGCCGGCCATGTCGACTTCATATTCGGCGGCGCTGCGGCGCGCTTCGAGGGCTGCGAGATCCGAACGCGGCTGCGCCCGGGCGAGGCGCTCCAGGGCTATGTCGCGGCGCCGAGCACGCCGCGCGACCAGCCGGTGGGCTTCGTCTTCGAGCGATGCCGCCTGACGCGCGATCGCAGCGTGCCGGACGCCTCCGCCTGGCTCGGCCGCCCGTGGCGGGCCGGCGGCAACACGGCGCTGCGGGGTGCCGCCGCCTATCTCGACTGATGGATGGACGGCCACATTCACGCCGAGGGCTGGACCTTCATGAACTACCGTGGCCCCGGCGGCTATCAGATGCGCTTCCTGCCCGGCGACGCACGCTTCTTCGAATTTCGCAGCCGCGGCCCCGGCGCACGTCGCGGTCCCACCCGGCCGCAGCTCGAGCCGCGCGACGCGCTCCGCTACGGCCGATCCGCCATGTTCGGCGAGTGGCGCCCCGCCTGAGCCCTAAAACGAAGCGGCGGACCCGAAGGCCCGCCGCCATTGTTTCGCGCGCTCCCTAGGGGAGGAGCGGCACCTGCGAAGCTTAGAAGGTGACGCGCGCGCCGGCCGTGAAGACCCGGCCGGTCGACTGGTAGGTCTGGGTGACCGGATTGGCCTCGTACATTGACCGGTGCGTCACCGCGTTCGTGAGGTTCCGCGCCTCGAACGTGAGGCGGATCCAATCGGTCAGGTTCACGGAGGACGCGAAGTCGACGTTCAGAGTGTTCTCCGTGTAGCCGAAGTCCGCGATCACCGGCGCATTGCAGGGACCGCCCGCGTTCGTGTTGATGCCGACCGAGCACGTTCCGCTCGCGAGCGGAAAGCGGTTTACGTAGCGCTCGCGATACGCCGCCGAGACACGCGCCGAGAACGTGCTGTCTTCATAGTAGACGGTGGCGTTGAATGCGTCCGGCGAGGTGTTGAGGAACGGCCCCTCGGCGAAGAAGTTCTCGGGCGCCGGACCCTCCTGGTTCTGTCGCGTGCCGAGGACGGTGCCGGTGAGATAGTTCAGCGTGGACTCGATGTGCGTGTAGTTCGCCGTGACGCCGAAGTTCTCGAGCGCCGGGCTGATGAAGCCGAAATCCGACTGAACGTTGACCTCGATACCCTTGATGGTGCCGCCAGGCGCATCCTGGAACTGCCGCACTGCCCAGACGCCATTTGCTTCGGTATAGGCGCGCAGGGTCGGGCTGGTCATCGATGCCAGCAGCTGGTTGTAGATTGCCGGCTCGAAGACGGTGGAGAGCGGCGCCTCGCCGGCGATCTGCTGCGGGAAGGACTCAAGATCCTTGTAGAACAGGCTCACGCCGATCAGGCCGCTCCGGCCGAAATAACGCTCGAAGCTGAGATCGACATTGTTCGAGCGGAATGGGCTGAGATAAGGATTGCCCACGGTGATGGCCGGCGCCGCGCCCTGGGCGTTGAGGCCGCTGGCGAAGGAGGTGGTGCCAGGCGTGAGGCTGGCGAGCTGCGGCCGCGAGATCGTGCGAGAGGCGGCGAAGCGGATGAGGAAATCCTCCGCCACCTCGTAATTGGCGTTCAGCGACGGCAGCACATCCCAGTAGGAGTGGCGCGCCGTTACCGGGATGCCGAGGGTGCCGTCGGTCGCGCCGACGCTGCCGCGACCGTTCACGCCGGTGCGGGCGACGCGGACGCCGATGTTGCCCCTGAGCGGGCGGCCGGCGACATCGACATTGTAGTCGATCTGACCGAAGCCGGAGAGATCGCGCTCGCGCACCGCGTTGCGCTGCCGACCGTCCACGACGGCGCGGAAGTCGCCCCACTGGTTGACGCAGTTGCAGTCGATCCCGAACTCGCTGATGAAGGCGTTGAGATCTGGAACGTACATCTGGGTGGGGGTGCCCGAGGATACGGTGAGGCCTTGCCCAAACCCGATCGTGCGGCCGAGATCGGTGATTGAGAGCCCCGCCTCCGCGAGCGTCGGATTGACTGCCTCGATGTCCTGGTTCCGGCGTGCCTGGTCGCTCGAGAAGTTGAACTGCTTCGCGGTACCACCCCAGCGCAGGGTGAACTGGTCGCTGAACTCGTACGCGAAGTTGAGCCGCGCTACGCGGAATTCATTGTTCACCATCGTGTTGAAGTAGCGGATGGTGCTGAGGCCCTTCACGAGCGACCACTGGGTCGGATCGGACGGGCCGAAGCCCGGATTGAACACCGGCATGATGCCGTCGCCGCGCTCGTCGAAAACGTAATTGTCGCGGTCGATCGCGTTGAACTCGGCGAGAAGGCCCGTGCCGCGGAACTCCGAACGCGACAAGCCGATCGTCATCTCGGCTGAGAGACGATCGCTCATCTCTTCCGTGACGTTGAGCGTGCCCTGGTAGAAATTCGTCTCGCCGAACTGAGCGTCGGCCGAGCTGCGCCAATCCACGTTGTCGAGGACGAGGTAGTCCGCCTGGCCGGCGGCGTTGACGTTCGCCGCACGAACCTGCGTGTTCGGACGCCCCAGCAGCTCGTTGTAGAAGCCGGTCTGATTGGTCGTCGGCACAAAGCCGGGAGAGCCCGACCAGTTATAATAATCAAACGGATTGAGGTTGTTCGGATTGTAGCTGTCGCGCGTGCCGGCGAGCAGCGTGGTGCCGCCACAATCGGCCGTCGCGCTCGGGATGCAGCGCGGGTAGAGCGCCAGGCGGTCGGCCAGACCATTGGCGGTGTTCGGCGCACGCAGCGTGCCCTGGGTGACGCGGGCGTTCGTGCCGTTGCGATTGAGGCCGATCGGCGTGATGCCGCTGACCGTCGAATCCTGCCGGTACCGCGAATAGACGCCGTCGAGAACGATCTCCGTGCGGGGCGTCGGCCGCCACTGCGCCGTCGCCGTCGCGCCCAGCCGGTCATAGCTGAGGTCCTGCCGCGTGACCGACGGCAGGGCCGGGATGATCGTCGTCGGCGACAGCAGTGCGTATGCTGCCGGGTCGGACCCGAACGTGGCACCTGTGCCGCCGGGGCGCGCGAAACCGAAGATGCCGGGATTGCCCGCGGGGACGTTCGTCCCGGCAATCAGCGAGTTGCGGTAGAGATATTCGAACGCGCCGATCGACCGCCGATACGCGTCGATCTGCTGGCTGTTCTCCTGATAGGCGATGGAGGCGAGGATGCCGAAATTGTCTGTGATGCGGTGGGAGATGAGCCCGGTAAGCCGCGGGTTCCAGGTGCCGCCATTCTCGCGATACTCACCCTCGACCCCGATCAGGTAGCGGTTGTCGCGGTACGAGAGCGGCCGCCCCGTGGTGAGATCGATGATCGCGCCGAGGGAGCCTTCGTCGTTCACCGCGGCGGTCGTTTTGGTGACGCGGATGTTGCTGAACAGCTCGGAGGCGAAGGTGTTGAAGTCGAAGCCGCGGGTCCGGTTGGCGCCGGCGTCCGACGAGCTGCCGCCGGCGACGGAAAGGGCGTCGGCGCCGTTCAGCCGCGTCATCTGGAAGTCGCCGCCGAGGCCGCGCACCGTGATGGAGCGGCCTTCGCCATTGTCGCGGTCGATCGAGACGCCCGGCAGGCGCTGGATCGACTCGGCGAGGTTCGCGTCCGGGAAGTCGGCGATGTCCTCGGCGGTGATCGCGTCGATGATCTGGTCCGAACGGCGCTTCTGGCCGAGCGCGTTCTGGAGCGAAGCGCGGAAGCCGGTGACGACGATCGCCTCGGCCTCGGGCTCTGCGGCCGTTTCGCTGGTGCCCTCGAGATCGGTCTCCGGCGTCTCGATGGCGCCGGGCTCGCTGGCGGGCTCGCCCGCTGCGGGATCGGGCTGGGGGGTACCGGCCTGCTGGGCCGCGCCGGTCTGCTGCGCCGGCTGGCTGGCGGCGGCGCCCGGCTGGGCGTCGGCGGCCTGCGCGAAA
>DASWMB010000136.1:0-3268 GCA_036399955.1 Allosphingosinicella sp.
GAACGCCGGGCCGCTGTGCGCCTCGGGCAGGCCCGGGATCGAGGGGCGCCCGATCCTGACCGCGCGGCCGAGCACGCCCTGCGCGTAATCGGCGATGCCCTTCAGCTCGGAACCGCCGCCGGTCAGCACCACCTGGCGGCCGAAGGGGCCGGAGAAACCGAGCTCCTTCAGGGCCTTCGCGATCTCGCCGGTGAGATGCTCGAGGCGCTGGCGGATCACGGCGACGAGCTGGGCGCGGGTGATGCGGGCGGCCTCGGTGCCCTCCTCGCCGCCGGCGATCGGCTTCAGCTCGATCATGTCGTGATTGTCGCGCGGTGATGTGATCGCCGAGCCGTAGAAGCATTTCATCCGTTCGGCCTCGCCGCGGCGGGTGCCGAAGGCGGCGGCGATGTCGTCGGTTATGTCGATCCCGCCCATCGGCAGCGACTTGAGGCCCACCAGCATGCCGCCGGCGAAGACCGAGACGTTGGTGACGCCGGCGCCGAGCTCGACCAGGGCGACGCCGAGCTCGCGCTCCTCCTCCGAGAGGCAGGCCTTGCCCGCGGCGACGGGCGAGGCGACGATCGCCTCGACGCCGAGATGGGCGGAGCGCACGCACAAGTCGAGGTTCCTGACCGGCGGCGGTTCCGCGGCGACGACGTGGATGTCGACCGCGAGGCGGCCGGCATGGAGGCCGAGCGGCTTCTTGACGCCCTGGAGGCCGTCGAGCGTGTAGAGCGCCGGAAGCGCGTGGAGGATCATCCGCCCGCCCGGGTTGATCGCCTCGCGCGCGGCGCCGAGCAATGCGTCGATATCCTGCTTCTCGATCCGGCGCCCGCCGATCTCGACCTCGACCGAGGCGAGATCGCTGACGAGGCCGCCCGCGGAAAAGCCGACATAGGCCTGCTCGACATTGGTGCCGGCGATACGCTCGGCCTGCTCGACCGCCTCGCGGATCGCGACCTCGCTCTTCTCCATGTCGGCGATGAAGCCGCGGCGCACGCCCTGGCTCTGGCGCTGGCCGCTGCCGAGGATGCGCAGCGATCCGTCCGCGCCCGGCTCGGCGATCAGCGCGCAGACCTTGGACGAGCCGATGTCGAGCGCCGTCACGAGCTTGGTGCCCTGGGGCTGAGGCAAGCGGGGGCTCCTCAAATCGTGTTCGACAGGTCTTCGGGCGTGCCCGGAGAGGGCGGCGCCTCGGGTGCGATCGCGGGGACGACGCTGCCGGGCTCGCGGGAGACGCGGACGATCATCCTTCCGGATATGCGCATGTCGAAGCGGACGAAGCCGCGGCCGAGCAACTGCGCCTGCTGGTCGCGCCGGGCGAAGTCGCCGATCGCGCGCAGCGCCGCCTCCTCGCCTTCGGGAAGCGCGAGCACCTCGCCGGTCTGGAAGCGAAGATCCCAGCGGCGCCCGCCGATCCAGGTCGCACCGGCGAGCTGCGGGCGCAGGTGCGAGGCGGCTTCGAGGAGGCGATTGAGCGACGCGGTCTGGTGGTTGGCGGCCGGACCGATCAGGAGCGGCAGGTCCGGCATCGCCTCCAGCCGGACATGTTCGAGCACGACGCCGCTGGCATCGATCAGCATCAGGCGCTGCTCATGCTGCCAGATCGCCGCGGGCGTGCGCTCGACGATGTCGATGACGAGAGTGTCCGGAAGTCGCCGCGAAACGCGCGCGTCCGCGACCCAGCCGAAGACCAGCAGCCGCTCCCGCAGCGCACCGAGATCGACGAGCGGCATCGCCCGGCGCAGCTCGCTCGCGACGACGGCGTCGACCCGCTGCCGGTCCATCCGGTTGACGCCGCGGATCTCGTAGCGGCGGACGGCGAAGCCTGCGTCGCCGACCACCTGGCCGACCGCGGCGCCGACCTGCTGGGGCACGCGGAACGCCGCGATGGCGGCGATGGCGGCGGCGGCGATCAGCCCGAGCAGGATCCACTTGCCGGCGCGGCGGGCGGCATCGGGCGAGATACCGGCCTGCTCAAGGAGGCCAGGGCGCTTCTGCTTGCGCGGGGAGCCGCCGCGCGGCGCACTCCTCGTCTTGGCCCGCGGCCGTGCGCCCCCGCCCCCGCCTCTCGCGATCCTCGCCGCCGTCATCCGCCCCCTCCTTCGCGCAGCGCGTCCGCGACGATCCGCTCGACCAGCTCGGGATAGTCGATGCCGCGCCAGCGCGCCTGCTCGGGCACGAGGCTGAGCGGCGTCATGCCCGGCTGGGTGTTCACCTCGAGCAGGTAGAGCCCCTCGATCCCGCGCTCGTCGTCCCAGCGGAAGTCGGAGCGCGAGCAGCCGCGGCAGCCGAGCAGGCGATGCGCCTCGAGCGCCATCCGCATCGCCGCGGCCGCCACCTCCTCCGGGACCTGCGCCGGGCAGACATGCCGGGTCAGGCCGTCCGTATATTTGGCGTCGTAATCGTAGAAGCCGGTGGTCGGCACCAGCTCGGTGACCGCCAGCGCCTCGTCACCGAGGACGGCGACGGTGAGCTCATGGCCCCTGATGAAGGGCTCGGCCAGGAGGCGCGGGAATCTCTGCCACGGCCCCTCGACGTCGCGGCCGATCGGGTCGCCGTAATTGCCTTCCCGGGTGACGATCGCGACGCCGACCGAGGAACCTTCGTTGACGGGCTTCAGCACATAGGGGCGGGGCATCGGATCGGCCCCAAAGAGGCTCTCGCTCTCGACAATCTCGCCGGCCGGCATCCGGATGCCGCGCGGCACGAGCACCATCTTGGTGAGCTCCTTGTCGATGGCGATCACCGACGTCTCGACGCCGCTATGGGTGTATTTCAGCCCCATCAGGTCCATCAGTCCCTGGACGGTGCCGTCCTCGCCGGGCGTGCCGTGGAGCGCGTTGAAGACGACGTCGGGGCGAACGGAATCGAGGACCATGGCGAGGTTCCGGTCCATGTCGATCCGGGTGACCTTGTGCCCGCGGCTCTCGAGGGCATTGGCGACGCCGGCGCCGCTGGTCAGCGACACCTCGCGCTCGGCCGACCAGCCGCCCATCAGCACCGCGATGTGGAGGGGTGGGAGAGGCTCAGACATAGGAGGTTCGAACCGGCAGCCGGCGCAATGCACCGTTCGGGCTGAGCGTGTCGAAGCCCTGCCCTTCTTCCACCGCCGCGAGGCAGGACAGGGCTTCGACAAGCTCAGCCCGAACGGTTTGTGCGTGTCTCAAGCTCACGAACTGACCCCCACGCGCTGGATTTCCCATTCGAGCGTGACGCCCGAATGGTCGAGCACGCGGCGGCGGACCTCCTCGCCGAGCGCCTCGATCTCCGCCGCGCGGGCATT
>DASWMB010000137.1:0-3528 GCA_036399955.1 Allosphingosinicella sp.
ATCCAGCCCCGCGACCGGCGACGCAGTCAGCTCGAACTCGACCCCCATCGTATGCGCCTTGGGGACGTTGAACACCACGCGCGACGAGCAGGAGCCGGCATCGAGCGTCACCTGGAGGTTGCTGATGTCGGTGTAGAAAGCGGCCGCGTTGAAGTTGAGGCCGCGCCCGCCCGCCTTGATGCCCAGCTCGTAGTTCCACAGCGTCTCGTCGTCATAGCTCTGGAAGCCGCCGAAGATGTCGCGGTCCTGCGGCGAGCAGAGCGGAACGTTGAGCGGATCGTTGACTCCGCCGAGCCGGAAGCCCTTCGCCGCCTGCGCATTGATGCGCACGTCCTCCGCAGCCTCGTAGCTGAGCAGCAGGCGCGGCGTGAATCCGCTGGACGAGGTCCGGTCGGTGCGGTTGTCGCCGTTCGAGAAGAGGCCGCCCGAGTTGAACTCGCGCACTTCCGAGAAGTCGTAGTAGCGGCCGCCGGCGGTGATCGTGAAGCGGGGCGTGATGTCGTAGCTCGCCTCGCCGAACACCGCCTTCTGCTCGATATCGTAGGGCAGGTCGGCATTGTAGGGCGAGTTGAGCGGGAAGCCGTTCGCGACTGCCGCGGACGTCCCGGCGCCGAAGCGGGCGTCGGTGAAGGCATCGTAGCCGGGCGTCGGCAGGCGCTGCGTATAGTCGCGCTGGACGTCGGAATAGAAGGCGCCGAGCACCCATTGCAGCGGCCCCTCGCCGGTCGATCCGAGGCGGACCTCCTGGCTGATCGACTCGAGGGTCGTCGTGTCGACCAGGTTCGACGGCAGCAGCACGCCCGCGGTGGGGAAGCCGAGATCGACCGAGACCGAACCGGTGAGCGCGCTGGCGTCGCGGCTGACCAGGATGTCGCGGTCGATGTAGCTGGTGATCGAGGTCAGGTTGACGCTGCCGAAGCCGAAGCTCGCGGTGAGGTCGGCGAGCAGGGTGTCGTCGGCGAAGCGCTCGTCGAGCAGCAGGAATTGCTGGCGCTCCTCGAACGTCACGGCCGGACGCGTCGTCGTGAACGGGTTGGCGTAGAGGTTGTAGACCTCCTGGCGGTTGAAGCCGTTCGCCCGCACCTCCTGATAGACGATGCGCGGCGTGATCGAGATGCTGTCGCTCGGCTCGAAGCGCAGCGCGATCCGGCCGCCCGTGCGGCGGCCGTCGTTGACGTCCTCGTCGACGGCGCCGCCTTCGCGCAGCGCATCGATGAAGCCGCCATATTCGGTGTGGTAGGCGACGGCGCGGACCGCGGCCATGTCGCCGAGAGGCAGGTTGATGGCGCCGCGCAGCGCCCCGCCGAAATCGTCCCCGTCGACGAGGTTGAGGTTCGCCTCCACCTGGCCCTGGACGACGCCGAGGCGCGGCTGGTTGGTGATGTAGCGAACGGTTCCGCCGACCGAACCGGCGCCGAACAAGGTGCCCTGCGGCCCGCGCAGCGTCTCCACCCGATTGAGGTCGAACAGGTCGAGGTCAGGCGTGAACAGCGACAGCGAGATCACCGACTGGTCGAGATAGACGCCGACCTGCTCCTTGACGCCGGGCTGGTCGCGGACGACCTGGCCGGCCGAGACGCCGCGGATCGAGACCTGGCTCTGGCCCGGCCCGAGATTCTGCACCGACAGGCCCGCGACGTTGCGCGAGAGGTCTTCGAGCGTGACCGCGCCGGAGCGCTGGATGTCGGCTTCGGTCTGCGCGTTGACCGAGAAGGGCACCTCGATCAGCCGCTCCTCGCGCAGCGTGGCGGTGACGACGATGTCCGGCTCGCTGGTCTGCTCCTCGGCCGTGTCCGGGCCGGTCTGCGCGTAAGCGGGCGCGCTCACCAGGAGGCAGGCGGCGATCGACGCCCCCGCCAGCAGGAGCTTCCGGTTGGGGATGATCGCGTGGGACATGGTTCGCCTCCCGTTTGTTCCAGAGGCAAAATAAGCGGCCTCGCTCTAAAGGCAATCGCCGCGACGCGAACCTGGCGCGCTTGCATCGGCATTGTTGCTGTGCCGCAACAGCCGCTTCAGAGGACCAAAAGGGCGACGATCAGCGCCGCCGCGGCCCAGGCGGCGATCACCAGCGCCACGCCGGCGCGGCTCACCGGTCGCTCGGCTGCGGCTGCGGCGGCTGCGCGATGCTCCTCGATCAGTCCGGGCGGGATCATGCGGACGAACAGCCAGAGGCCGAACGGAATCAGCAGCGCGTCGTCGAGCAGGCCGAGCACAGGGATGAAGTCGGGGATGAGGTCGATCGGCGACAGCGCGTAGGCGGTGACGAACAGACCCCAGGCGCGCGCGTACCAGGGACAGCGCGGGTCGCGCGCGGCGAGCCAGGCGGCGTGGGCGTCGATCCTCAGCCGCTTCGCCAGCGACGGGCGCTTTGCCTCCATGAGGCCGCCCCTATGCGCGGCGCGGCGGGTTCACAGGACCTCGAACAATCCCGCCGCGCCCATGCCGCCGCCGACGCACATGGTCACCACCGCCCATTTCGCGCCGCGGCGGCGGCCCTCGATCAGGATGTGCCCGGTCATGCGCGCGCCCGACATGCCATAGGGGTGGCCGATCGAGATCGATCCGCCGTTGACGTTCAGCTTCTCGTCCGGGATGCCGAGCCGGTCCTGGCAATAGAGCACCTGCACCGCGAACGCCTCGTTCAGCTCCCACAGGTCGATGTCGTCGACGGTGAGGCCGAAGCGCTTGAGGAGCTTGGGCACGGCGAACACCGGTCCGATGCCCATCTCGTCGGGGTCGGTTCCCGCCACCGCCATGCCGACATAGCGGCCGAGCGGGTTCAGCCCGCGGCTCTCGGCGAGCCCCGCCTCCATCACCACGCAGGCCGAGGCGCCGTCGGAGAGCTGGGAGGCGTTGCCGGCCGTGATCATCGACTCCGGACCCATCACAGGCTGAAGCTTCTGGAGGTCCTCCAGCGTCGTCTGCGGCCGGTTGCCCTCGTCCTTGGCGATGGTGATCTCCCGCATCGAGCTCTCGCCGGTGGCCTTGTCGGTCACCTTCATCTGCGCCGTCACCGGCACGATCTCGTCGTCGAACTTGCCCTCGGCCTGGCCCTTGGCGGTGAGCTGCTGGGAGCGCAGGGCATATTGGTCCTGCCGCTCGCGGCTCACCGTGTAGCGCTTGCCGACGACCTCGGCCGTCTGGATCATCGGCATGTAGACGCCGTTGTGCATCGAGAGCAGCTCCGGATCCGGCCCGACGCGCATCTCGCCGGTCTGGACGAGGCTGATCGATTCAACGCCGCCGGCGACGCAGACGTCCATCCGGTCCACGATCACCTGCTTCGCCGCCGTCGCGATCGCCATCAGGCCCGAAGCGCATTGCCGGTCGATCGACATGCCCGAGACGGTGACCGGAAGCCCGGAGCGGAGCGCCGCCGTCCGTCCGATCGTGGTCTGGACGCCCTGCTGGAGCGCCGCGCCCATGATGCAGTCGTCGACCTCTGCAGGATCGATCCGCGCACGCTCGACCGCGGCCTTGATCGCGTGGCTGGCGAGCGTCGGCGACGGTGTCGCGTTGAATGCGCCC
>DASWMB010000138.1:0-3196 GCA_036399955.1 Allosphingosinicella sp.
GTCGGGTTCTCGGCCGATGCCTCGATATAGATCTCGCCGACGTGGAACTCCCGGGTGCCGCGCGATGCGGTCATGCGCTGGATGATCGCCTGCACTTCCTCCTCGCCGACGTTCACATAGGGGTCGATCTGGCGCTGGCGAAGACGGCGCCAGGCGAGGTCGGCGGTGATGTAGCGGCGCACCGAACGCTCGGACGAGCCGATCGAGCGCAGATAGGGTGCGAAGGTCTGGCGGTTGTAGCCGGCGCGCTCGGCGACGCGGACATAGGCCTGGTCGATCTCGCGCTGCTCGATCTCGATGTCGCGCTGCGCCGCCGCCTGGATCTGGAGCGTCTCGTCGATCAGGTTCCTCAGGATCTGCGCGCGGATGCGCTGCATCTCGTCCGGCGGGATCTGGATGTTGTTGGAGGCGACGACGAGGCCGAGGCGATGATCGATGTCGCTTTCGGTGATGACGTCGCCGTTGACGATCGCGGTCGCCTTGCGCACGTTCGGATCGCCGCGGCCGAGGAACTGGACCTCGTCGGGAATGGTGAGCCCGCCCTGCGACCCGGCCTGCGATCCGCCCTGTTGTGCAGACGTCTGCGCCGTCTGAGCCGTCTGCGCGGCCGCCACGACCGACAGCAGCGATCCGGCCAGCACGAGCGCCGCCCTGGGAACAGTTCCGAGCTTCATCATTCCTCCAATAAAAGCAGACGCCTAATTTGCCCCGGCGATGCTGAACCGGACCTTAGCGGCCTAGATTGCGAAGCGCCACCCGGAACAGGAAGGTGTCGCCGCGGCGCACGTCGAACGTGGTCTCGTAATCGCGCCGCCAGGTGAGGCCGAGCTCGATGCAATCGTCGTCGTAGAGGATGCCGATCCGGTGCCGGACGGGCGAGAAGCCGTCGGTGGTCGAAAGCGGATCCTCCTCGGAGCTGGTGAGGTCGACGACGGTCGAGCCGAACATCGACCAGTGGCGCGCGACCTGGACGCGGCCGCCGAGCCTGATCTCCTCGCGGTCGCGCAGGTCCTCGATCGCCGGGTCGACGTTGCGGTTGAGGCGCAGGTAGCCGATCGTGCCGTAGGTCCGCCGGCTGCCGAGGGTGGCGTCGATCTCGTTCCTGCGCACGGCAAGGCTGTCCTTGTCGATCCGGAAGCGATGGGTGAAAGCGATGTCGCGCCCGATCCTGAGGTTGGTGCGGCCGACGATGTCGGAGAAGCGGTCGGACAGGCCCGTGCCCGGCGGCAGGATGCTGGCGCGCTCGTTCAGGCGGTAGCTCTGGCCGATGTTGGAGCGCAGCGAGATGCCGGGAAGGTCGACTGCCCAGTCGGCGCCGTAGGTGACGCGGACGCCGTCCTCCCAGCGGTCGTAGCCGGGGAAGCGATTGAGCGCGAACAGGTTCGAATCCTCGAGATCGACCGAGCGGGCATCCTCGTTGGGAATGTCCATGTTCTCGGTCGGGGGCGAGGCGACGAACTGGAGCCGCGGCGTCAGCCGCTGAGTCCCGCCCATGAGCGGCCCGACCAGCGGCCAGCGCAGGTCCGCGGCGAGCGCGCCGATGATCCGTCCGCTCCAGCCTTCCCGGCCGCGATAGAGGGCGGTCTGCGTCAGATGGGTGTCGTTGGTATGATAGGCGTCGCCGCGCGCATAGGCCGTGAGCGTCAGCTCCTGGCCGAGCGGCGTGATCGAGCGCCGGTCCCAGCGGGCGCTGGCGAAGGCGCGCTGGCTGTCCTGGCCGGAGGTGCGCAGGATCGACAGGCTGTTCGCCTGGACCTCGATCCGCCCGTTCCAGACCGGGTCCGCGAAGCGCCAGCGGGCATCGACGGCGGGGAGCGCGATCGGCTGACGCCCCTGGCGCTCGTCGAGCTGCAGGCTCTGGAAGGCCCAGCCGGCCAGCGAGATGTAGCTGTCGACCGTGATCCGCTCGACATTGACCATCGAGCGCAGGCGATCCTCGCGGGAGATGTCGTAGCGGCGAAGGAAGGTCCGGTCGGAGGCGAGGCGGAGCGAGCCGGTGACGCTCCAGCGCGGGTTGAGCTGGAAGCGGCCGTTGGCGTCGACATGGGCGCGCACGCCGCTCTCGAAGCCGAGCGGCGGCGGCTGGTCCGCGTCGGGCGTGAGGCGCGAGCCGTGGGTGATCCAGGCACGGACCTGATAGGCGCCGAGGCCGGTCAGCGCCCGATACTGGCCTTCGAGCATCGGCAGCACGCCGCTGTAGACGTGCGGCGTCAGGGTGAGGTCGCGGTTGCGGGCGAACCGCCAGTAATAAGGGGCGACGATCTCCAGCCCGTTGGAGCGGGTGAAGCGCAAATCGGGGACGAGGAAGCCACTGCCGCCGCCGCCGCCGCTTCCGTCCGGATGCGAGAGGCCGGGGAGGGACAGGATCGGCCCGCCGAACAGGTTGAGCGTCGCGCCCTGATAATAGATGCGGCGGCGGGCGGGATCGTGGGTCACGCGCACGGCGGTGATGTGCCAGGTCGGGTCCTGCGGGCAGCCGTCCTCGCCGATGACCGCGCAGGGCGAGTAAGCGGCGCGGCTGAGGATGGTACGTCCCGCATCGTCGCGGCGCGCCTCGGTGGCGGCGAGGCGGCCGCCGTCCTCGAGCACGAGGAGGAGGTTCGAGACGATGCCTTCGCGCAGCGTGTCGGTGAGGACGACGGAATCGCCGTAGGCGACGTCGCCGCCCGGGGCGACGACACGGACGTTCCCGGTCGCGCGGACCTCTCCGGTGCGGCGCTGCCAGACGACCTCGTCGGCGCTGAGGCGGTGGCCTTCGCGCGTCATCCGGACGGCGCCGCTGGCGGTCACAGTCTCGGCGCGTTCGTCGTAGACGAGGCGGTCGGCGGTGAAGGAGACCTCGTCGGCGGCCTCCGCCTCTTCCCGTGCGGGAGCCTCGGGCGGCGCCTGCGCGCCGGGCTGGCCGTCCGCCGGCGCCTGCGCCTGCGCCTGGGCCATCGCCGGCGCGCAGAGGAGCAGCGGCAGCGCGGTGCGGCAGATCGTCTCGAACCTCTTCATCCCCGCCGCTTTTGCCCAGGCCTTGCCCAGCGCCTATCGCACCGGACGCAAAGCCCTGCAATGGCAGCCTTTGCGTCCGGCGGGCGGAGCGCTTAAGGCTCCGGGCCGTTACCTGAAGCGCCCCCTTTTTCCAGGAGTCCCAGCCGCGATGAAAGTCACTTTCGCCGACCAGCGTCCCCAAGGCTCCTACGCGCTGGCG
>DASWMB010000139.1:0-12568 GCA_036399955.1 Allosphingosinicella sp.
CGAGGCCTTCGGTCACGCCTGGGTAAGACGCGGCGTCCGCCCTCGAGCGGGTCGGGAAAGCCGGAAGGACCGAGGTCCCGCCGCTTCCCCCGGCTCCCCGCGCGGGACCCGAAGGTCCCGGCGGTTCGCCCTTGGCGAGCCCCGAGAGGCCCGCCGGGGAGCTCTTTCGAATTGCGCCACCGTCCAGGCGGGACTTCGAGCTTTCGCCTTCCGTCCCCCCGTGCTGGAAGAGCGAAGCTCGCGCGCCCCTCTCCCTCGGCGGCGGCTCCGTCGAGCCGCCCTTCCCTCGCCCTCGCATCCGTCGTCCGAAGACGCCTCGTGCCCGGGTCCGGACTGGCGGGTCTCCCGAGCGGGCGTCTCCGTCCGCTCGTTCCTCCCGCCGGGCTTCTGCCGAGGCTGCCGCGCCCGCCTTGGCCGTGGCTTTCACCTGGCTGCCGCTGTCGCGGCGGCTTCGTCAGCCGCCCTCGCCTTGCACGGTCCGCCCCGAAAGGCATCCCGCTCCGGCCGTCACCCGAGCCTTCCGTCCGTTTCCGTCCGGGCCGCTCCGGCCACAGATGCAAGCTGCCAGCGATTCCGATTCGGGGGAAGAGCGACGCGCCTGTGGATTACGAGGATAACGGGGATGGAATGACCTGGCGCACCGCGTCCGGATGCGCGGCCGCGAAGGCGGGATGCGCGCAAGCCTCCGCGTCCGCCCGCACCAGCGTCGGATAATCGCCGAGCGGCACGTCGAAGCGCCGCGCATTGTACATCTGCGGCACGAGGAAGACGTCTGCCAAAGTCGGCGCGTCGCCTGCGAGGAACCGCCTCGCCCCCGGCGCCGCCATCGCCTCGAGCGCGGCGAACCCCTCCGCGATCCAGCGATGGATCCACGCCGTCTTCGCCGACTCGTCGGCGCCGAGCGGCCCTGTGAGATGCTTCAGCACCCTCAGATTGTTGAGCGGATGGATGTCGCAGGCGACGATCCCCGCCATCGCCAGCACATGCGCGCGCTCGCCGGGCCCCGCGGGCAGCAGCCGCGGCTCGGGCCGGATCGCCTCCAGATAGTCGCAGATGGCGAGGCTCTGGACGATCCGGCGCCCGTCGATCTCCAGCATCGGCACCAGCCCCTGCGGGTTGGCCCCGCGATAGACCGCATCCTTCTGCGCGCCCGCGGCGAGGTCGACCGGCACCCGCTCATGCTCGACGCCCTTCAGCGCGAGCGCGATCCGCACCCGATAGGCCGCCGAGGAGCGCCAGTAATCGTAGAGGATCGCCTTCGCCACCCGGTCGCCCTAGCCGCGCGGCGGCGCGAAAGACAGTGGGGTGGAAAGGGGCACGTCGCCTTCCCGCTCCACCGGCACGCATCGGCGCCGCTGCGGCGGAAAGGTCACACTCCCGTCACACCAAAAAAGGGCGGGCCGTGCCTAAGGCGCGTGCTCGTTGGGGACGGGATCGGCCGCGGCAGGTTCGGCGGCGAGGCGCTCGAGCCGCTGGAGATGGAGCTGCGAGAGGCCGAAATGCGCGCGCGCGGCGGCGACATGGCCGGCGCGCATGGCGAGATCGAGCTCCGCCGCGGCGCGCTGCGAATGGAATTTGATCTGGTCCCCGGTCATGTCCGTATTTCTACTAGGACCGGGCCTGCGGCGCGTTCACGTGGATCAAGGCGGCGGCAGGAATCTCGCTAACCTGCATTTGTCGCCTGTGGCCGCTCAGGCGAGCGCCGCCGCCGCCGCCGCGTCGTGGTGGAGATAGCGCTCGTTGAAGTCGCCGGCGTCGCGCATCCGGCTCCAGTCCTCGATCACGATCGAGCGGCGGTCGCGGCTGATCAGCCTTTCCTCCGCGAGCTGGCGCAGCACCCGGTTGACGTGGACCGAGGTGAGGCCGACCGCGTCGGCGAGCTGCTCCTGCGTCATCGGCAGCTCGTAGCGATGGTCCTCGGCGAGCCCCGCCGCCTCGAGCCGCATCGAGAATTCGCACAATATGTGGGCGATGCGGGCGCGGGCGTCGCGCCGGCCGACATTCACCACCCATTCGCGGAAGATCGAGCCGTCGACGAGAGTGTCCGTCCACAAGGCGACGCCGATCGCCGGGCGGGCGAGCGCCAGCTCGCGGATCGTATCGCGCGGGATGAAGGCGACCTCGCCTTCGGTCAGCATCTGGACATTGTGGTCGGAGACGGCGAGCAGGCTGTTCTGGAGGTCGACGAAATCCCCCTCCATGTGGAGCGCGATCACCTGCCGCCCGCCCTCGCCGGTGATCTTGTGCCGATAGGCGAAGCCGGAGAGGAGGACGCAGCAGAAATCCGGGCGGTCGCCGTCGCGCACGAGATGGGTGCCGGCGGGGACTCGGCGCACCTGGTGCGGCAGCGCGAGCAGCGCCTCGCGGTCGCCCTCGCCGAGCCGCCCGCGCCGCTCGAGCTTGCGCAGCATCGGCATCAGCCCGGCGCGCCCGGCGGTTGAAGAAGAAGCGTGCAAAGCGCGTCTACCCCTGTCGGAGGTTCGTCATCGTGGCGGCATTTCCCCCTGCGGCGCCCGTGGAACGGGTGCCGCGGTCCGATGCATAGCCGAACCGCCGCGCCGGGCTTTGACCTGGATTAGACGCGCAGAAATTTTTGCGGAGATTCCCGGCCGTTAGCCGGCCCCGCCCGAACGCGCTCGCTAGTGCGCCGACGCGGCAGGCGTCTGGCCGCCCACCTGCATGTGGAGATAGCGCGCGGAGAAGTCGCCGATCCGGCGCAGCTGGTCCCAGTCGACGATGGTGACGGCGCGCCGGTCGCGCTCGATCAGTGCCAGCCGGCCGAGCTCCTTCAGCACGCGGTTGACGTGGACCGGCGTCAGCCCGACCGCATCGGCGATCTGCTCCTGGGTCATCGGCATCTCGTAGCGGCTGCCCTCCGAGAGGCCTGCCGATTGCAGCCGGAGCGCGAACTCGCACAGCAGATGCGCGATCCGGCTGATCGAATCGCGCCGCCCGACATTGACGATCCATTCGCGGAAGATGGCGGCGTCGACCAGCGTGTCGATCCACATCGCCATCGCCACCGACGGGAACTCGCGCGCCAGGTTGCGCAGCGCCGGGATCGGGATGGTGGCGACCTCGGCGCGGGTTAGCGCCTGGACATTGTGGTCGGCGACCTCGAGCAGGCTGTTCTGGAGGTCGAGGAACTCGCCCGGCATGTGGACCGACAGGATCTGGCGCTCGCCGTCCCCCGTCACCTTGTGACGGTAGGCGAAGCCGGACAGGAGCAGGAAGCAGACCTCGGGCGGCTCGCCCTCGCGCACCAGATAGGCGGCGGCCTCGAGGGTCTTGTTGGTGAAGGGGAGCGCGCGGATCGCCTTCACGTCCGCGTCGGAAAGCGGCGCCCGGGTCTGGAGCCTGCGCACCATGCGTTCGATGCTGTCGCTGTGGGTGGTCATGCGGCTCTCGCTGGTGACGGGGCGGGAGCGCGGTGCTCTCTCAGCCAGCGGCGCCCGGGAATCGGCCACTGATGACGCACCTTAACCCACGGCGCCGCAGATGTATTTCACTGAGGATAGCCACCCGATGTTTGATCTATGTTAGGAACCGGGTTTCGGCACGCTATTTGCAGAGACAGGTCTCCGCCCGTGTGTTAACATAGATCATGTCCTTAGCCCCCACGCAACCGCCGGCCTGCGAGATCGACAGCAACCCGCTCCTCGCCAGGCTGGACTCGATCGCCGATCTGCCGCGCGAGGACCGGGAGGCGCTCAACGATCTCTGCGCCGACGCCCGCGAGGTCGGCGCCCGGCGCAACATCATCCGCGAAGGCGATAAGCCCGAGCATGTCCACCTCGTCGTCGAAGGCTGGGCGGCGCGCTACAAGCTGCTCGCCGACGGCGCCCGCCAGATCACCGCCTTCCTCCTCCCCGGCGACTTCTGCGACCTTCACGTCACCATCCTCGGCGAGATGGACCACAGCATCGCCACCCTCACCCGCGCCCGCGTCGCCTACATCCCGCGCCGCGAGATGGACGAGCTCACCGAGCGGCCGAAGCTCGCCCGCGCCTTCTGGTGGGCGACGCTGGTCGACGAGGCGGTGCTGCGCGCCTGGATCGTCAATGTCGGCCGCCGCGACGCCTTCGAGGCGGTCGGCCACCTGATGTGCGAGCTCTATGTCCGGATGGACAATATCGGCCTCGTCACCGGCGACGGCTTCGAGATGCCGCTGACCCAGGAGGAGATCGCCGACGCCCTCGGCCTCACCCCGGTCCACGTCAACCGCGTGCTGCAGCGGATGCGCTCCGAGGGCCTCATCAGCCTCAAGCGCGGCGCCCTCGAGATCCTCGACCAGGACCGGCTGCAGACGGTCTCCGGCTTCAGTGCGAATTATCTCCACACGGAGGATCGGATCGCCTGACTGATCTGGATCAGGCGGCCGCCGTGTGATCCACGTAATGGCGCCCCCCCCCCCCCGCGTGCCAGATAGCGGCCCGCCATGCCGCGCTTCTTCTTCCACGTTTACGACGATGTCATCGTTCTCGACGACGAAGGCATGATTCTCGCCGATGAGGGCGCGGCCCGCGCGGCCGCGCTCGCGGGGGCTCGGGCGCTCATCTGCGACACCGTGCGCAAGGGCCGGATCAGCCTCGGCCACCGCATCGAGGTCAAGGACGAGGCCGGCGCGACCGTCGTCGACCTGTCGTTCGCCGAGGCCGTGAAAATAGAGCGCTGACCGGCCAAACCAGCGGAACTTAATCCAGATTAACAACGTTTTGCATCCGACATAGCGGGTACTCCTTTCCCCGCCGTCCTGTTTCGGCGTCCGTGGCGATCACCAGCCCGGACGCCGCTTTCCTTCACCATCTCACCAGCCAAGGGGGCAACCTGGGCATGACGATCATTGGCGAAGCCGTGCGCGCATCCGCGGCGCGGGGTATGGGCGGCGACGATCCCGGCGAGCTGAGGGCGCTCGGCACGAAATGCCGCAAGCTCGCCCGCGGCGCGAGCAACCGGGCGGTGGCCGACTCGCTGGCGGAGATCGCCGCCGACTACGAAGCACGCGCGGCAAGGGTCGAAGCCGCGATCAGCCCGGCCGGCCGTCACTAGTCTCACAATGTCAAAGAACCGGTTCGAGGAGCCGGCGGCCGGTGCGAATCGGCAGAATTGAACACTAGCAGAACATTTCCCGCTTGTCAAGAACGGACCGTGATCAGCGGTTCGCGAGGTCGGGGCGCTCTGAACCTCCCCGGCCCAGCGGCGTTGGTCGCCCATGCCCCGTTTCTTCTTCAACATCCGCAACGGCAACGGCCTCACCGAGGACGAGGAGGGCCGCGAGCTCGACGATGCCGCCGCCGCCCGTGCCGAGGCGGTGAAGGGCATTCGCTCGATCGTCGCCGACGAAGCGAAGTCAGGGCGGATCGACCTCGCCGGCCGCATCGAAGTGACGGACGAGCGCGGCGACGCCCTCTTCGACCTGGCGTTCGGCGACGCCCTTGTCGTGACGAAGCCGTCGCGCCGGCCGCCCCGGGGCGAGGGCGTGCCCGAGATCGGCGGGGTCATCGAGAAGCGGCTCGGCCTGATCGGCGAGCTCGATGCGCAGGACGCCGCTGCGCTCCGCACGCTCGACGGCGAGGTGCGCGATGTCGCCCGCGGCGAGGACCTGCTGCGCGAGGGCGACCGGCCGGGCACGTCCGTCGTCGTCGTCTCGGGGCTCCTCTACCGCTACAACCTCTCGGCCCAGGGCCGGCGGCAGATCCACAGCGTCTACATCGCCTCGGACACGCCCAGCCTCGAGACGATCCACCTCGATTATATGGACAATAATCTCGGCGCGCTCGCCCCCAGCCGGGTCGGGATCGTGACCCATGACGAGCTGCATCGCGTCATGGAGGAGCGGCCGAAGCTGCGCGCCCTGATCTGGCGCGAGACCCTCGTCCAGGCGTCGATCTTCCGCTTGTGGCTGATGCGCAACAGCCAGATGCTGGCCCACACGCAGGTCGCCCATTTCTTCTGCGAGCTGATGACCCGCGCCCGCGCCGCCGGCGTCGCGGACGGCGACACGCTTGAGCTCCCGATCACCCAGGAGGAGCTCGGCGACGCGCTCGGAATGACCGGGGTGCACGTCAACCGGACGCTGATGATCCTCAGGACCGGCGGCCTGATCGAATTCCGCTCGGGCCGCCTCAAGGTGCTCGACTGGGAGCGGCTCGCCGAGACCGCCGAGTTCGATCCGTCCTATCTCCACCTGCGGGCGCTGCGGCCGCGCTGAGTCCGCAGCGCCGCGGCGGCGCTATTGCTGGTTGCCTGCCGTCGCCCCGGCGTTGCCGCCGCCGGCCGCGCCGTTCCCGACGGGCACCTCGATCGTCAGCCCGTTCTCGGTCGGGGTCACCGTCGAGCCGTTGCCGGTCGGCGGCTCGAAGACGTTGCCCGGCCCGACATGGTTGTCGACGACGTTGAGGTCGCCCGGATTCTCGTCGGCGTCCGGGCCGTCGCAGGCGGCGACGGCGAGGGTGAGGACGGAGGCGGCGGCGAGGACGAGTCGGTGCATGAAGCGCTCCTGGTCTGAAGAGACTGGCGAGAACGCCGCGCCGCAGGGGCTGTTCCAGCCGTGCGCGCCGCGTTAGCTTCGCCGCTGGCAGCGGGGGAGGCGGCTTTGCGCACGACGCGGATCGCATCGACGATACACAAATGGCTGGCGCTCCTGATGGCGATCCAGATCCTGTTCTGGTTCGTGAGCGGCCTGTTCTTCGCGATCGCGCCGATCGAGCGGGTCCGCTCCGAGCATATGAAGGCCGAGACACCCGCCGCCCCGATCGCGCTCGCCGACGCCGCCGCGGGCCTCCAGCGCATCGCCGGCGAAGCGCCCGGCGAGAAGATCGAGCTGCGCGCCATGCTCGGCCGGCCCGTCGCCCTGGTCAGCCCGCGCGAGGGGGCGCCGCGCCTCTACGACCTCGCCGAGGGCCGCCGCCTGTCGCCGATCCCCGCCGCCCTCGCCGCAGAGATCGCCGAGGCCGATCATGCCGGGCCCGAGCGCGCCGTCCGCGTCACCCTCGTCGCGGAGGCTTCCCCCGAATATCGCGCCGCCCTTCCCGCCTGGCGGGTCGACTTCGACGACGGCGCCAACCGCGCCCTCTACGTCGCCCGCGACACCGGAATCGTCACCGCCCGCCGCTCCACCCTCTGGCGCGTGTTCGACTTCCTCTGGGGCCTCCACATCATGGACTTCAGGAACCATGAGGACTTCAACACGCCGCTCCTGATCGTCGCGACCGCGCTCGCCCTGGTGGTTATCGTCACCGGCATCGTCCTCTTCCCCGTCCGCCTCGGCCTCACGGCATGGCTCAGGCGGAGGAGGCGCCGGCGTCAGGAGCCTCCCCTCCCGCTCGCCGGCGGGGAATGAGCGGCATTAGTCCTGCGACATCTCGTTCATGTCGTGCCCGGCGTGGGGATCGGGCTCGGCCTTCGCCTTGGCCGGCGGCGTCGCCGCCTTGGGCGCAGCCGGCCGCCGCGGCTCGGCCTTGGGAGCCGGCGCTGCCGCCCTCGGCGGGGGCGCCGTCGCTGGAGCGGCCGGAGCCGCGGCGGCGCTGCTGACGTTCGCGTCGGACTGGTCGTCCTCCGCGAGCTCGTTCGGCATCGTCTCGGCGAGGTTCGCGGCCGCTTCGGCGGAGGCGGCGTTGTTCGCTTCGGCAGCGGCGCCGCCGTCGCCGCATGCCGCGAGGGCCAGCGCGGCGGTGCCGATGAGAAGGGTCCGGATCATCGCGTTTTCTCCTTGAGCCTCAATCCACCTTGAGCCGCACGAACAGCATCGTCCCGTCCGGATCGCCGCCGTAGCTGGCTTCGAGTCCCTGGGGAACGAAGTTCGTCGCATAGAGCCCGCCGACGCCGAGCCGCACGTTCCGGCCGAGCCTGAAGTCGCGGATGGCGCCGGCCGAGACCTTCGAGACGTCGAAGACCGGCCCGTGATGCCCGTCGGCGCCGCTCAGCAGCTCGTTGGTCTCGATCCGCTCGGCGCGCCCGAACAGGGTCCAGTCGCCGAGGCCGACCGCGCTCTCCAGCGAAAAGGCGTCGAGCTCGTCATGGCCGGCCGAGCGGTGGCCCCAGGCCAGCGTCGTCGACCACCAGTTCCCGCTGCCGAACCGCCGCGTCCAGATCGCGCTCGCCGAATATCGCGTCTCGTTCTCGCCCGGCTCGAGCTGCTCGGGCTCGATCAGCCGCGCCCAGCTCGCCTGCAGAGAGAGCTCGCGCGTGGGGTTGATCGAGATACGCGCCGCGGTCGAATCGAGCGGTCCGGTCTCGATGTTCCAGCGCCGCTCGTCGGGCTCGCGGCCGTTGAAGCGGGAGGCCTCGACCATGACGTCGCCGAGCACCAGCCCCGCGGTCACCACCCCGAAGGCGATGTGGGTCGAATCGAGCCAGTGGTGGCTGATCGGGGCCTCGGGCGAATCGAGCGCCGACATGCGGTGCATGAATGCCGGCGGCCCGAAGGCGGGCGCGCCGGGCAGGCCGCCATAGACGAAGACGCTCGAACGCTCGCCGAGGCGGTGGCTGTAGCTCGCCGACAGCTCCATGAAGAGGTCGTGCGGGTGCTGCCGGTCGACGAGGACATGGTCGCCGTCCGCCGTCTCGCCGGCGGCGAGATGCAGCGGGTAGCCGCGCGCACCCATGATCGGGTCCGGGCTCAGCATCGCCCGCAGCTGGAAAACGCCGTTGCCGAGGTCGCGCCTCGCGCTCCCCATCAGCATTCCCGAGACGAACCCCTTCTCGTCCCCGCGCGGCCCCTCCTGCCAGTCGTAGACCGCGTTGACCAGCGCATGGCCCATCAGCGACCAGCTGCCGACAGGGCGATGGATGCCGCCATGGTGAGACGCGTCGGGCTGCCACGACGTCCCGGCGGCCTCGCGCGCCATCGGATAGGGCCCGAGCGCGCCGCGCATGATCCTGGCGCCCGTAGGATAGGCGCCCTCGAGGTCGTCATGCCCCGCATGCGGGTCGGCCGTGGGCTCCGCCGCAGGCCCGTGCTGCGAGTGATCCTCCTGCTGCGGCGCGGGCGTGGGAGCCGGCGCGGGAGCCGGAGCGGGTGCCGGAGCCGGAGCCGGAGCGGGTGCGTGGTGGCTGTGGTCGCTGTGCTGCGCGAGCGCCGCCGAGGGCGCCGCGAGCGCGATCGCCGCGCAGGCGGCAAGAAAGCTCGTCTTCATTTCGTGGTCCGTTCAAGAAGCTGGATGAGCTCGCCGGCCTTGCGGCGCTGCTCCTCGGGATCTCCGCCTTGGATGGCGGTGACGATGCAGTGGTTGAGATGGTCCTTGAGAAGCTCGGTCTCGACCCTGACCAGCGCCGCCCGCACCGCCTGGATCTGGGTCAGGACGTCTATGCAGTAGCGGTCCTCCTCGACCATGCGCGAGACGCCCCGCACCTGGCCTTCGATGCGGCTGAGCCGGTTCAGAAGCCTGGGCTTGTCGTTATGTTCCATCGAAAGTCTCCTGCCTGCCGCTCATATATACCCTGCAGGGGTACTTGACAAGATGCCCCAGGGGGGCATATCTGCCGCAGCGAAAGGAGCTCACGCAATGCCCGACCATGCTCATTCCTGTCATCCCACAGAGGCGCTGCCCGCCCACGCCGATCACGGGCAGGACGCCCGCCATCACGTCCACGGCTCCGGCGGCTCGCTCGCCACCTCGTTCCACGCCACCCTCCACTGCCTCACCGGCTGCGTCATCGGCGAGGTCGCCGGCCTGATGATCGGCGTCAGCCTCGGCCTTTCGACATTCGCCACGATCGCGCTCGCCACCGGCCTCGCTTACGCCACCGGCATGACGCTCGGCCTCGTGCCCGTGATGCGCCGCCAGCGCATCGGCATGCTCGCCGCGCTCAAGATCATCTGGATCGGAGAGGTGATCTCGATCGGCGTCATGGAGCTGGTCATGAACTGGGTGGACTATGAGATGGGCGGCATGGCCGCGCCGTCGATCGCCACCTGGATGTTCTGGCGCGGCATCCTGATCGCCGTCCCTGCGGGCTTCCTCGCCGCCTGGCCGGTCAATTACTGGCTGCTCCGCCGGAACCTCAAGGCCTGCCACTGACGCGCCGCTCGAGGGCGGCGGCCGAAGCCGCCGCCCTCTCGCCTTCGCCTCAGTGGTGCTGCTGGCCGCCCTGCTGGTGCATCCGCTCGCAGCAGGACGGCCGGCTGCCGTCGGCCGCGGGCCGGCAGCAGGGGCAGTCGTGCCGCTCCCCGCTTTCGCCCTGGCCGTGCTGGCCGTGGCCCTGCTGGCCCTGATGCTGCTGCCCGTGCTGCGAGTGATCCGGCTGAGCCGCGGGTTGCGCGGCGGCGGGGGTCGCGATCGCGAGCGCGAACGCGGCAACGATGATCTTCATGACCGTATCTCCTGAAAAAGCTGTGTTTCGGCTCGTTCAGGCATTTCGCGGAGGCGGCGGGTCCGATCCGGGCGCGGTGCCGGCGAAGAAGGCGGCCGGAGCGGCGTTGTAGAGCGTCCGGTGCGCCGCCGCCGCGTGGAGCGTGGCGCCGACGCCCGGCATTGCCGAGCAAGCCAGCGCGCAGTCGGCACCGCGGCCCTTGTCCCCCTCGTCCGGCGCCTGGTCCGATCCGCCGCAATGCGCATCGGCGCTCGTCGCATGATGCTCCGCAGGCGCAGGCGCCGCTTCGGCGCCGTGCATCGCCATCGGCGCCAGCATCATCGCGATGAGTGCGAGCAGATGAAGGATCCGGTTCACCCGCCCCAACTAGACGTTCGCGCCGTCGCGTTCAATCGCCGCGCTCGCCCGTGGCAGGCCCCGTCGCGGAGGACAGGCGCGGCGGCGGCTCGCGTAGGTCTGCCGCCGCCGGCCCGGGCGGGCTCAGTAGTCGAGCCCGTACCAGCTGTGGACCTTGCGGCCGTAATTGCGGTCGAACTCCGGCTCGCTGTCGCGGTCGAAGCTCGGCGCGTCCTCGAAGTCGCGCGCCGACATGTCGATCACATAGCCGCCCGCGTCGCGATGATAGGTGAGCACCCGCCAGGGTAGCGGATAGTAACGCTGCCCCATGCCGAGGAAGCCGCCATAGCGCATCACGGCATATTCGACCTGGCCCGAGACCTTGTCGACCATGAAGTTGTAGATCGTGCCGAGCCGGTGCCGGTCGCGGCTGTAGACCAAAGTCCCTTCCACCTTGTTCGAGGCGATGAGGCGGCTCGTCTCCTCGATCGGCAGGCCCTCGTGGCGGTCGTCATCGCCGAAGTCGCGGCTGTTCTTCTGCATGCGGTCGCCGCCGGGGTGATCGGAGAAGCTGGTCTCCGCGCCGCGGCTCCGGCTGTGCGCCCGGTCCCGATCCCGATCGCGCCCGCGGTCTGAGATCCGGTCGTCGCCGCGATCGTGCTCATAGCCGGCAGCTTCGCGCGGGTCGGGGCCGAAGCCGCTCCATCCGGAGCCGAAGATGCTGCCGCGCCGGCCGCCATGCTCGTCCGAGCGGTGCCGCCGCTCGTCGGTGTCGTATCGTCCTCGATCAGCCATGTCGCTTCCTCCTCACTCGCAGAAAGCCGCTCAGCGGCGTCCGCCCAGATCCTCGCGCTCCGGGCTGCTGCCGGTGCTCGAATCCATTGCCGAAGCGTCGCCGCCGCCGCCGGTCGTCGTCTCGCCGGCGCTCTCGCCGCCGAGGATGGCGCTGCGGCCCGAGCCGAGGTCCTGGTCCTGGGCCGCGTCGCCGGCCTGGCCGCTTTCGCCGTGGAAGCTGCCGGTGGAGCTTTGGCTCGACTGGCCCTGGCGGGTCTGGCGCCAGCTGTCGAAATCGCTTTCGAAGCGGTGCTGCCGCTCCCGGCAATAGTCCTCAGATTCCTGGTCGAGCCGGGCGATCTGCTGCTCGCGCCAGCGCCGGTAATTCTCGTCGAAATGGGAGGTGCCGGACTGCTCGCGGCGCGGATAGCCGCCGGAGCTCTCTTCGCGATCGCCGCCGCCCCAGGGTTCGCCGCCGGCACCGCGGCCGCCGCCGCTGCGGTTGGAGCGATAGGTCTCGCCGCCGAAGCCGCTCTGGCCTTCGCCGTACCGGCTGCGCTCGTAGGAGCCGCGCCCGCCGCCACCGCGCGAGCGGTCGTCGTCTTCATCCCCGAACCAGGAGCGGACCTCGTCCCGGGCGCGGCCGAGGAAGCCGCCGCCGCTCTGGCCTTCGCCGCTGCCCCGGTCCCAGCGCGGACCCCAGCCCTTCTCTTCCGGGTTCCAGTTGCGGCCGCCGCCGCCGGACTCGCCACGCCGGCTTTCGCCTTCGTCGTCGGAGAAGATCGAGCTGCCGCGTTCCCGGCCGCGCCATGAATCGCGATTACGATCTTCTGCCATAGCCTTGCTCCTCTACTGTCACGCATGTCCGGCCGCCGTCGGCCACACGGGCTTCAACCTGTGATGCGGGGGAGCCGTTCCGCCCGTTGCGGCGGGCGGAGCCGGTGCGTGGCGGCGGCCCGACCAGCCGTTACGCGGCCGTCAGGGCCCGATGTCGCCGGCGTGGCGGCGCACGGAGGGCCGCTGCCGCGCGGGAAGGCCGAGCGCCTGCGCCACCGCCTCGTCCCAGCCGTACGCGTCGGGCCGGAACAGCAGCCGGCCGCTGCGGTCGAGATAGACGCTGTGGTAGAGGAGGCGCACCGGGATG
>DASWMB010000140.1:0-8870 GCA_036399955.1 Allosphingosinicella sp.
ACCCAGGCGGCCGCCTTCGCCCTCGCCTGCGCCCTGGTCGCCGCCGAGACCGGCCGGCCGGCCAAGTTCCGCGCCGACCGAGACGACGACATGATCGCGACCGGCAAGAGGCACGATTTCACCGTCGATTACGACGTCGGCTTCGATGCGGACGGGCGGATCGAGGCGGTCCGGATCGAACTCGCCTCGCGTTGCGGCGCCACCGCGGATCTGTCGCCGGCGATCAACGACCGCGCGATGTTCCACGCCGACAATTGCTATTACCTCCCCGCCGTCGAGATCCTCTCCCACCGCCTCAGGACCCACACCGTCTCCAACACCGCCTTTCGCGGCTTCGGCGGGCCGCAGGGGATGATGGCGATCGAGCGGGTGATGGACGCGATCGCCGCGCATCTCGGCCGCGATCCGCTCGCCGTCCGCCGGGCGAATCTCTACGGCCCCGGCCGCGACGTCACGCCCTACGACATGCAGGTCACCGACAATGTCGCGCCGGAGCTGATCGCCGAGCTCGCCGAGCGTGCCGGCTACGAGGCGCGGCGGGCGGAGGTGGGGGCGTTCAACGCCGGCCATACAGTGCTCAAGAAGGGGCTCGCGCTGACGCCCGTCAAGTTCGGCATCAGCTTCACGACGACGCATCTCAACCAGGCCGGCGCGCTCGTCCTCGTCTACGCCGACGGCTCGATTCACCTGAATCACGGCGGCACCGAGATGGGCCAGGGCCTTCACATCAAGATCGCGCAGGTCGTCGCCGACGTCTTCGCGGTGCCGATCGAGACGGTGAAGGTCAGCTCAACGCGGACCGACAAGGTGCCCAACACGTCGGCGACGGCCGCGTCATCGGGGGCGGATCTCAACGGAATGGCCGCGAAGAATGCCGCCGAGACGATCCGACAGCGCCTCGACGCATTCGCCGCGAGCGACCCGGAGTCCGCGGGCTGGACCTTTCCCGAGCTTTGCCGCCGCGCACATCTCGCCCGTATCTCGCTGGCCGCCACCGGCTATTATGCGACGCCCGACATCGGCTACGACCGCAAGAGCCATCGCGGCCGCCCCTTTCTCTACTTCGCTTACGGCGCCGCCCTCAGCGAAGTGATGATCGACACGCTCACCGGCGAGCACAAGGTGATCGCGGTCGACATCCTCCACGACGTCGGCCGCTCGCTCAATCCGGCGATCGATCTCGGCCAGGTCGAGGGAGGCTTCATCCAGGGCATGGGCTGGCTGACCACGGAGGAGCTGGTCTACGATGCGCGCGGCCGCCTGCTCACCCACGCGCCGTCCACGTACAAGATCCCGACCGCCAACGACCGTCCGGCGCGGATGGAGATCGCCATCTGGGAAGGCGGGCGCAATCCGGAGCCGACGATCCACCGCTCGAAGGCTGTCGGCGAGCCGCCGCTGATGCTCGCCATCTCGGTCTTCTCGGCCTTGACCCAGGCCGTCGCCGCCGCGGCGCCGGGCAAGGGCCTGCCGAAGCTCCATGCGCCAGCCACCCCCGAGCGCATCCTCGCGGCCGTCGATGAGCTGCGTGCCCGTGGCTGACTGGACTAAGCACGCTCGCGAAGCACTAAGCGAGGGCCCAGCTGCACTTGTCACGATCCTCGCAACCGAGGGCTCGGCCCCGCGCGGGCCGGGCGCGCGCATGGTCGTCACCGAGACCGGTCTCGCCGGCTCGATCGGCGGCGGCCGGCTCGAGCATCAGGCGATGGCGCAGGCCCGGGCGATCCTCGGCCTGCCGCCGGGAAGCTGGCGAGTCCAAGACTACCCGCTTGGTCCGCTGCTCGGCCAGTGCTGCGGCGGCCGGGTCCGGCTGCTGGTGGAGCATCTGGCCGAGGCGCCGGAACGAGAAGGGACGTTCGAAATCACGCTGTCCGATCGCGTCGAGCGCAGGCTGTTCCCCGGCGAAGGCCGGGGTCCAGCTACGGACTCAGACCTGGGCGCCGGCCTTCGCCGGGGCACGGTGGCGGCGAGAGGCCCGCTCCCAATGCCGGGCGCACGGTTCGTGGAGCCGGTCGAGACGGACCTGATGCCGGTCTATCTGTTCGGAGCGGGGCATGTCGGCCGGGCCATCGCCGAGCGTGCGGCAGGCCTTCCGCTGCACCTTTCCTGGTACGACAGCCGTGCCGAGATGGCCAGGACGCCTGGCGTCTTTCACGCAGAGGAGGCCGAGCTGGTCGCGCGCGCAAGCGAGGCGCCCGCCGAGGCGGCGGTGGTCATCCTCACCCACGATCACGGGCTCGATTACCGCATCGCCGCAGCCGCGCTCTCCGGCCGAGCGCGCTTCGTCGGCCTGATCGGCTCCAGGACCAAGCGCGCCCGCTTCCTCTCGCGCCTCCGGGCCGACGGCGTCGATCCCGCGCGCCTGATTTGCCCGATCGGCCTCCCCGGCATCGATGGCCGCGAGCCGGAGGTGATCGCAATCGCGGTGCTCGCGCAGCTCCTCATGCTCAAGAGCGCCGCGTGAAGGCGTTTCGCGGCGAGATCCTGAGCGTTCCGGACGACCCGGCGGTCGCCGGCGCCGAGGCGGTCCGCCATTTCGAGGACGGGTTGCTGGTGGTGGAGGACGGTCTCGTCCTCGCCTGCGGCCCCTACGCCGATCTCGCCGACAGCTTCGCCGATGTCCCCGCCGAAAGCCTGAACGGCCTGATCGTCCCCGGCTTCGTCGACGCCCATGTCCACTATCCGCAGGTGGGGCGCATCGCCTCGCACGGCGAGCAGCTCATGCAATGGCTCGAACGGCACATCTTCCCGGCGGAGAAGGCGTTCGCCGACCGTGCCCATGCCGACGAAGTCGCCGCCTTCTTCCTCGACGAGCTGCTCCGGCACGGCACCACCAGCGCGCTCGTCTTCGCCACCGTCCACGCCGGCTCGGTCGACGCCTTGTTCGAGGCGGCGCTCGCGCGCGACATGCGGGTCGTCTCGGGCAAGGTGCTGATGGACCTGGGGCCCGAGGGCCTCAGCGACACCGTCGCGTCCGGCCGGGCCGAGACCGAGGCGCTGATCGCAAGGTGGCGCGGCCGCGGCCGCCTCGGCTATGCGGTGACGCCGCGCTTCGTGCCGACGTCGAGCGCCGAGCAGCTCGCCGATGCCGGGGCGCTGGTCGCGGCCCATCCGGACGTGCTGATGCACACCCACCTCTCCGAGAATCTCGGCGAGATCGCGTTCGTCGGCACCCGCTTTCCGGATGCGGCCGATTATCTCGACGTCTACGACCGCTTCGGCCTGGTCGGCCCGCGCTCGGTCTTCGCCCATTGCGTCCATATGAGCGGCCGAGCGCTGTCGCGGATGGCGGAGGCGGGCTCGGGCATCGCCTTCTGCCCCACGAGCAACATGTTCCTGGGCTCCGGCCTGTTCGACCTCGCTCTGG
The DNA here is from genome assembly GCA_036399955.1 of Allosphingosinicella sp. Lineage (GTDB taxonomy): Bacteria > Pseudomonadota > Alphaproteobacteria > Sphingomonadales > Sphingomonadaceae > Allosphingosinicella. Next base: position 3,368 of record DASWMB010000140.1, read on the forward strand.
CGGACCGGCACGCCGTCGGGATCGGCATCGGAAGCGACATCGGTGCGGGCACTACCCTCTCCGTGCTCCACACTCTCGGCGAGGCATACCGGACCTGCCAGCTACGCGGCACCAGCCTCGACCCGTTCCGCGCGCTTCATCTCGCCACCGCCGGCGGCGCGCGGGTGATGGGCCTCGCCGGCCGCATCGGCGCGCTCCTGCCCGGGCAGGAGGCCGATTTCGTCCTGCTCGACGAGACGGCGACGCCATTGCTCGCCCGCCGCTGCGCAGGCGCCACGCTCCACGACCGTCTGTTCGCGTTGCAGGTCCTTGGCGACGATCGCGCCATCGCCCGCACCTATTTGCGTGGCCGCCGCGCCCGCCGGCGAAAGCCCCGAAGTATCGGCTAAGCGCCACGAGCAGGCGAGTGGCACGTCGCCTGCCGCGCGCCAGCGGGGCCGTTGCCCCCGGGCAGCTGGCCGCAGCGGGCATTGGAAGGTTGATGCTTACGACCGGCTGTGCGACGGATCACCGAGGCGCGGGACAAAATTCTGATGATAGAGACTAGTGAGGGACGTCAGCGCCGGTTGAGCGTAGTCATGCCCGTGCGCAACCTTGCGCCTTTTGTTGGCGCGGCGATCGAGAGCATCGTTGCGCAGAGCTTCGGCGACTTCGAATTCCTGATTCTCGACGATGGATCGACGGACGGAACGCGTGAAATTCTCCGCGATTGGTCTGCGCGAGACTGCCGGATCCGGCTGTTCGAGCGCGACGGCTGCCTCGGGCCTGCCGGCAGCTCGAACTTCATCATACGCCATGCGCGGGGCGCGCTGGTGGCGCGGATGGACGGCGACGACCTCTCGCACCCTGATCGCCTCCGGCGGCAGGTCGAGGCGCTGGACGCACGGCAAGAGGCATGCCTCGTCGCGTCGCTCTGCGAGGGCATCGACCCAAAGGGGCGGCTGGTCAGGCCGCGCGACCGGTCGCGGCTCGTCGGCAGCTCGACATTTGCGCCCTTTCCGCACGGCTCGATCATGTTCCGGACCGCAGCGTTCGAACGCGCGGGCGGCTATCGCGCGGACGCCGATTTCTGGGAGGATCTCGATCTTTACCGGCGGCTGGCGCGAGAGGGCGATCTCATTGTCCTCCCCGCCGCGCTCTATCAGCATCGCGCCTCGCTGCTCAGCACCCGCCTCACCTCGTCGCGCGACAAGGTCGAAGCGTCGGTCGACCGGATGTACCGCGACGCGCTGAAGCTTCCGGCGAGCGGCGCGCGGCGCGATCGGGGGCGCGGAAAGAAGGGCAAGATCGTCCCCCGCGTCTATTTCGCGCTCGGCTCGACGCGCGTCTGGGCGGGCGGGCGCGCCGGGATCGTGCGCCGGCTCCTGAGCCGCGGGGACCTGCGGCCGAGCCTCGACACCGCGGCGGTGCTCGCCTGGGCGCTCTGGGCGAGCCTCAGCCCGCGCACGCTTCGCTTCTGCGTCGCGAGGCACGTCGCCTGGCGCGACCGGCGCGCCAGGCCCGCAATCGCGGAGGATGGACTTTTCCGGTGGGTTCCCGCCGTCTCGAAGCCAGCCGAGCCTCGGGACCTGGCGGAATCGGGCCGTCCGCCGGCGGTCCGGCGGACCAATCTCGACTTCGATGGCAGCGGGCGCCGAGGTCCGGCGTCCGATGCCGCCTAGGCCTGCTGCCGCCCGCCGCGGAGGCACAACCGGTGTGTCGCTGCAAACAGGCGCGCGGCATTAGCGGCATGAAGTCGCGCAGGGACGAGGCGGCGCGAAGATGAGCATCATCGCGACGTCATGGGCTACATCGAGGGCGGATACGGATATTTGCGATGGTACAGAGGCAGGGACGCCAACTCCCGAGGCGTATCGCGTTCGTCAGCAGCAACTTCGCCTGGGGAGGCAGCGAGGAATTGTGGGCGGCGACGGCAGTCGCGCTCGCCGAGGCAGGGCACCGCGTCCACGTCTTCAAGCACGGCCTGCCACGCGGCCATGATAGCGTTCGGCGCCTCGGCGCGCTTTCCTGCGGGCTCCACGAGCTCGGACCACTGACGCGCCTCGTCGGTCGCCTGCCCTTCCTCGCAGCGCTCGCCTCGCCCCGGATGCGGATGGCGGTCTCGGTCGCGATGCTGTGGCTCCGCCTCCACGTCCTGCGCCTCTTCGTCCGCCGCTTCGATGTCGTCATCATCTCGCAGGGCGGGAACCACGACGGGTGGCCGATCGCTGCTTTGTGCCGGCGGTTGGGCCTCGATTATGCGCTCGTGAGCCACAAGGCGAGTGACCTCCACTGGCCGAGCGACCGCTGGCGGCGGGGGATCCGCGGCGCGTTCGCGCACGCCCGCGCGAACTACTTCGTGTCGCGCCACACGCAGCGGCTCACCGAGGAGCAGATCGGTGCGCGCGTCGACCACGCCTCGCTCGTGCTGAACCCGTTCAACGTCGCATGGGACCGGCCGCAGCCATGGCCGTCGGCGAACGACGGGCTGCGACTCGGCTGCGTCGGGCGGCTCAACGCAGTCGAAAAGGGGCAGGACCTGCTGCTGCGCGTTCTCGCCTCGGACAAGTGGCGCGCGCGGCCGCTGTCGGTCACCTTTCTCGGCGACGGCGGCCAGCGCGCCGGCCTCGAGGAGCTGGCCGCGTTCCTGCGCCTGGACAGCGTGCGCTTCGCGGGGGTGCGCACCGATGTCGCCGCCTTCTGGGCGGACCATCACGCGCTGGCACTGCCGTCGCGGGCCGAAGGGCTGCCTTTGGTCCTCATCGAGGCGCTGCTTTCAGGCCGCATCGCCATTGTGACCGACGTGGGCGGCAATGCCGAGTTGCTGGAAGAGGGCGTCAACGGCTTCATCGCCGAAGCGCCGACCGAGAGCAGCCTCGACAGCGCGCTGGAGCGGGCCTGGCAGCGCCGCGACGAGTGGTGCGCCCTCGGCGCCGCCGCCGCCGTCCGCCTCCGCACAAAAATCCCGGCAGACCCGGCAAAGCTGTTCGCGGCCCGAATACTCGATCTTGTCGGGTCGCCGAACCAAGGCGGCACGGCCTGCGAGCACAGCGCTCGGAACTGACGCCCGCCGCCCATCTCGCAAGATGTTAGCCGGGCCATGGCGAGTGCCGACCCGCGTCCGGCGGTGCCGTAACAATTGAAACCGTTTTCCGCCGCCGGCGACATCGGCCGGTGACGCACGCCGCCTATCCGGAGCCGGTCAGCGCGGCCGTCCTCTCCTTCTAAAAGGCCGGTCCGACGCGAAACGGAACAACCGACTTGAAAGGGAAACTGAAGATGACCGCCCACAAGCTTCTGATTGCCGCCGCCGCCCTGCTCGCCTCCGCCGCGAGCATCGGCATTACCGCCAGCCCCGCCGCCGCGCAGACGACGGTTCGCGCCGAAGTCCATGGCGGCTGGGATCGCCTGACCAACGACGTCTCGGAGAACGGCATCGTCTACGGCGTCGGCGTCGGCGTCGATCACCGGATCGGCCGCAACCTGACGCTCGGGATCAGGCGAACGCCGATCTCAGCAATGTCGAGGAGTGCGGCACCAGCGTCATCGCAACCGGCGACGAGCTGTGCGTCGAGGCCGGCCGCGACCTCAGCGCCGTCGCCCGGATCGGCGTCGACGTCACCGAGCGCGGCATGGTCTACGCCCTTGCCGGCTACACCAACGGTCGCTTCCGGATCGACTACGACCCGGCGAACGGCCCGGCGACCAGCGTCTCGGAGGATCTCGACGGCGTCCGTGTCGGCGCCGGCTTTCAGCAGGGCTTCGGCAACAACCTCTATACGAAGGTCGAGTATCGCTACTCGAACTACGAAGCGGGTGCCGAGCGCCACCAGGTGATCGCCGGCCTCGGCATCGCCTTCTGATCCGGCGCCGCTCCACGCGGCTTCGACAGGAACGGGAGGAGCGGCCTTGCCTCGCGCGGGGCCGCTCTTCTTGCATCGGCGCTAGCCGCTAGAGCAGGAAGTCCGTCGCCAGCAGCGGCGCCCCCGGCGTGGTCGGCGACGCGTAGAGCTGGAAATCGGCGAAGCCGTCGCCGTTCACGTCCCCCTGGATCAGGAACAGGTTGGACGTGCCGTCATAGCTGTAGCGCAGTTCGCCCGCGGCGCCCGAAAAAGCGTTCGTGGCGATGAAGTCGAACGCCTGGTCGCCGTCGACGCCGCTCACGGCGTCGAGCTGGGCAAGATCGATCCTGTCGACGCCGAGCAGGAAGTCGCCGATCGCATCGCAGGCGACGCCGCCGGAATCGTCGAGGCTTCGATACTGGAAGACATCCGCGCCGCCGCCGCCGAGCAACGCGTCGCCGGCGCCGCCCCCGCAGATGATGTCGTCGTTCGCGCCCCCCTTGAGCGTGTCGCCGCCCGCGCCACCGAAGATCCGCAGGCGCCCGTCCGCCACCGCCCCGCCGTCGAACGACAGGAGCTGGGTGGCCGCCAGCGAATCGGCATTGACGATGAGGGACGCGCCGGGCGCGATGTTCCCGCTCTTGAGCGTCACGTCGTAGTTTGGACGCGAGCCCGGGTCGCTCGCGAAGCGGCCGTTGAACGAAAGCGCCTCGATGTTCGTGAACGCGCCCGCGTCGATCGTGAACGCAAGGGTCGACGAGCCCGCCGCGCTGCCGCTGATAACGACCGCGTCGTTGCCGGACAGGCCATGCGCGATGTCGCCGCTGCCGAACCGGCCCGCCTCGAAGAAGAAGATGTCGTTGTGGAAGCTGCCGGTCACGACGTCCTTGCCGAACCCGCCATAGACGAGGAACCGGCCGCCGTCCGTCTCGAGCGAGCCGTCGAAGTTCAGGTCCTCGCCGGCCAGCAGCGACTGGCCGTTGACGCGAAGTTGCTGCCCCGGATGGGTGTTCGAGTTTACGGGCCGAAGATGGTAATCGTAGGAGTTGGCGCCGCTCTGGCCCCAGCGGGTGATCGACCCGCTCTGGAGGGAGAGGCCCTCGATCCCGGTGAGGGTCCTCTCGCCGAATGCGAGCCCGGAATAATTGCCCTGCAGCACCAGCGTATCGTTGCCGTCGCCGCCGTCATTCGCATCCGCCGCCGTGAGCGCGCCGCCATAGAAGAAGATGTCGTTGCCGGCGAGGCCGGACGCCGTGTCGTCGCCGCCGAAGGAGAGGTCGAGGAGGTTGTTCGCGGCATTGCCGCTGACGATGTCCCACCCCGCGCCGCCGACGGCATTCTCGATCAGCGAGCGCGGGTCCCCTTGATGCGACAGTGCATTGGCGATGTTGCCGCGCGCCGTGTGCCCGTCGCCGAGATTGGCGCGCTGGACCTCCGACGTGGTCGTCCACTGCCCAGGCTCGAGATTGATCCTGACGCCGCTCGTGTAGGCGGACAGATCGTAGGTGTCGGTGCCGCCCCCGTCCCAGACGGTCATCAGCACCCGGTTCCCCCCCGGCACCCACTGGGTCTGCCCGTTGACGAGATAGGCGCCGGAGGTCGGGCTCCAGCTGTGGACGGTGTGGCCCGCATGGGTGTTGTAATCGGCGCCGTACTGCTGCTGCAGCGCGGAGATGTCGTAC
>DASWMB010000141.1:0-1806 GCA_036399955.1 Allosphingosinicella sp.
GGCTCCTATTCGACGACGATGCGCCCGGTCATGCCGAGCAGGCGGTGGATGAAATTGGCGCTGCGCATCTTGTAGCGGCCGCGCGCGGGGACGAGGACGATCGTGCGGCGCTCGCCGGGCGCGAGGCGGATGGTGCCGTCGCGCACCGCTTCCCCGTCGGCGCCGGAGCGGACGCGGGCGGCGCGGAAGAAGCCTGGGGCGGAGAAGGTCAGCGTCGCCTGGCCGGAATTGACGAAGCGCAGCCGGACCGGCCTGCCGGCCTCGAGCCGCAGCGTCTCCGGCTCGAAACCATAGGGCTCGAGCAGGACGTCGAAATCCGCGGACTGACGCCATTCCGGCTCCTGCGCGTGCGCGGGCGCAGCGAGCGGGCTGGCGAGGAGGAAAGCGGCGAGAAGCAACAGCAGGCGCATCGGCGGGCCTTTTCGCGAGCGGACGGTGCGGCTTAGCATGGGCAAAGAGGCGGCGCGAGGGGGCGCCGGGCCTGCACCGCCTCCTCAGAACCTCAGCGGCTTCACGCGCTTCACGCCGGGGATCGCCTCCAGCTTCGCCACCGTCTCCGGCTCGACATGGTCGTCGACGCTGACCAGGGCGACCGCCTCCTCGCCGGCGGCGCGGCGGCCGAGGTGGAAGGTGCCGATGTTGACGCCGGCCAGGCCGAGGACGGTGCCGAGGCGGCCGATGAAGCCGGGCGTATCCGCGTTGACGATGTAGATCATCTCGCCATCGAGCTCGGCCTCGATGTTGATGCCGAAGATCTCGACGAGCCGCGGCGCCGAATTGCCGAACAGGGTGCCGGCGACCGAGCGCTCGCCGGACGCGGTCGCGGCCGAGACGCGGAGCAGGGTGTGGTAGTCGCCCTCGACATCGTGGCGGATCTCGCGGACGTCGAGCCCGCGCTCCCTGGCGAGGAAAGGCGCGTTGACCATGTTCACCGTGTCGGAATGGACGCGCAGGAAGCCGGCGAGGACGGCGCCGGTGATCGGCTTGAGGTTGAGCTCCGCCGCCGCGCCCTCGGCCTCGATCGAGAGGCCGGCGAGGGAGCCGTAAGCCAGCTGGCCGACCAGCGAGCCGAGCTTCTCGGCAAGCGCCATATAGGGGCGCAGGCGCGGCGCCTCCTCGGCCGAGAGCGAGGGCATGTTGAGCGCGTTGGTGACGCCGCCGCGGGTCAGGAACTCGCTCATCTGCTCGGCGACCTGGAGGGCGACGTTGACCTGCGCCTCGGTCGTCGAGGCGCCGAGATGGGGCGTGGCGACGAGGCCGGGCGTGCCGAACAAAGGGTTCGTCCTGGCCGGCTCCTCGACGAACACGTCGAGCGCCGCGCCGGCGACATGGCCGCTGTCGAGCGCGTCCTTGAGCGCGGCCTCGTCGATGAGGCCGCCGCGGGCGCAGTTGATGATGCGCACGCCCGGCTTCGTCTTCGCCAGGTTCTCGCGGGAGAGGATGTTGCGGGTCTGGTCCGTGAGCGGCGTGTGGAGGGTGATGAAGTCGGCGCGGGCGAGGAGCTCGTCGAGGCCGGCCTTCTCGACCCCCATGGCGACGGCGCGCTCCGGCGTCAGGAACGGGTCGTAGGCGATCACCTTCATCCTGAGGCCGAGCGCGCGATCGGCGACGATCGAGCCGATATTGCCGGCGCCGATCAGGCCGAGAGTCTTGCTGGTCAGCTCCACGCCCATGAAGCGGTTCTTCTCCCATTTGCCGCCTTGGGTGGAGGCGTCGGCGGCGGGGATCTCCCGGGCCAAAGCACACATCAGCGCGATGGCATGCTCGGCCGTGGTGATCGAGTTGCCGAACGGAGTGTTCATGACG
>DASWMB010000142.1:0-2064 GCA_036399955.1 Allosphingosinicella sp.
CCTACGAGCGCCACGGCGTGACGATCGAGGACCCGTGGCACTGGCTGCGGGACCCGGGCTATCCGAACGTCACCGACGAGGACGTGCTTTCCTACCTGAAAGCGGAAAACGCCTTCTTCGAAGCCGCGATGGCGCCGCACCAGGGGCTGGTCGAAGAGCTGTTCCAGGAGATGAAGGGACGGATCAAGGAGGACGACCGCTCCGTGCCGGTCAAGGACGGCGACTTCTTCTATTGGTGGGCGTTTGAGGAAGTCGCGCAGTACCGGAAATGGTGGCGGCGACCGGTGCGCGGCGGCGCGGACCGGCTGATCTTCGACGAACCTGCCGAGGCGGAGGGCAAGGAGTATTTCCGGCTCGGCGCGATGCAGGTGAGCCCCGACGGGCGCTACGCCGCGACGTTGGTCGACGACGACGGCTCGGAGCGCTTCAAGCTCCGCATCCGCGACCTCGAAAGGGGCGCGGACCTCGAGACTGTCACCGACGCCGGCATCGGCAACATCGAATGGAGCGCGGGCTCCGACGCGATCGTCTTTACAGAGGTCAACGAGAACTGGCGCAGCTACCGCGCCCGGCTTCACCGGCTCGGGGGCCCGATCGAGGAGGACGCGACCCTCTACGAGGAGACGGAGGAGCTCGGCTTCTCGGTCGGCGTATCGAAGAGCCACGACCGCAGCCTCATCTTCATCGCGACCGGCGACAACAGCTCGACCGAAATCCGCTTCGTCCCCGCCGCCGATCCCGCCGCCGAGCCGGTGCTGATCAGGCGCCGGCAGCCGAAGCTCATCTATGCGGCCGACGCCGCGCACGGGCGGCTGTGGATCCTGGCCAACGACGAGCACATCAACTTCCGCCTCGCCGAGGCCGATCCGGCCGCGCCGGGCGAATGGTCGACGGTGATCCCCGGCTCGGATGAGGTCTACATGCGCGGCCTGACCGCCTTCCGCGACCATCTCGTCATCGAGGAGCGGCTCGCCGGGCTCGATCAGCTGCGGCTGCGCGGCTATTCGGGCGAGGAGCGCCGAATCCGCTTCCCCGAGGCGAGCTACACCGCCTCCTTGGGCTCGAACCCCGAGTTCGCGCCGGCCGCCTACCGGATCGGCTATGCCTCGATGGTCACCCCGGGAACGGTCTACGACTATCATGTCGGCGAGGACCGGCTGGAGACGCTGAAGGTCCAGGAGATCCCCTCCGGCTACGACGCCTCGCAATATGAGACCGAGCGACTGATGCTGCCGGCGCGCGACGGCAAGTCGGTGCCGGTCTCGATCGTCTACCGCAAGGGCTTCGCGAAGGACGGATCGGGCAAGCTCTACCTCTACGCCTACGGCGCCTACGGCCACGCCATCCCGCCGGGCTTTTCCGTCTCGAGGCTCAGCCTGCTCGATCGCGGCTTCGCCTGCGCGATCGCGCATATCCGGGGCGGGGACGATCTCGGCTATGGCTGGTTCCTCGACGGCAAGCTCGAGAAGCGCACCAACACCTTCAACGACTTTGTCGATGCGGCGACGGGGCTGATCGAGGCGGGCTTCGCGCGGCCGGGGCGGATCGCGATCCAGGGCGGCTCGGCGGGCGGCGAGCTGATGGGTGCGGTCGTCAACTCCGATCCGGAGCTGTGGGGCGCCGTCGTCGCCGACGTCCCCTTCGTCGACGTCCTCGCCACCATGCTCGACGAGAGCCTGCCGCTGACGCCCGGCGAATGGCCGGAATGGGGCAACCCGATCGAGCACAAGGCGGCGTTCGAGCTGATCCGCTCCTACAGTCCCTACGACAATGTCCGGGCGCAGGCCTATCCGCCGATGCTGATCACCGGCGGGCTCAACGATCCGCGGGTGACCTATTGGGAGCCGGCCAAATGGGCGGCGAAGCTCCGCGCCGCCAGGACCGACTCGAACCTCCTCCTCCTCAAGATCAACATGGGCGCCGGCCATGGCGGCAAGTCCGGCCGGTGGGACTCGCTGCACGAGGTGGCGGAAGCCTATGCGTTCATCCTGACGCAGATGGGCGAGGGGCGGCGGTGAACCGCCTGCGCGTCCTCGTGCCGGCGGCGCTTGCGCTTGCCGCCGG
>DASWMB010000143.1:0-20849 GCA_036399955.1 Allosphingosinicella sp.
CATTCCGGCGAAGGCCGGAATCCATGAACTCGGACTGGGGTCGTTCTCACCCGCTTCGGTTCATGGATCCCGGATCAAGTCCGGGATGACGAGCAGGGGGTTTGTTGCGTAGGAGTAACGGCAACGAAGGGGGACGACGCCGCTAATGGCGAGCAGGGGGGCAGAAAGGACGCATCTCGGCAGCGGAGGGACCCATGAGGGGTTCCTGCGCCACCGCCGCTTCCGCTGGCTGAAGGTCGCCCTCGTGATCTCGCTGACCGCGGCCGTCGTCTACGCCCTCACCGACGTCCAGCCGCGCCACAATGGCGGCTCCTGGCTCGGCTACACGCTCGGCACGATCGGCGCGCTGCTGATCCTGTGGCTGACGATGCTGGGCGTGAGGAAGCGGGCGATGACCCGCGGGCGCTGGTCGCTCAAGTCCTGGACGTCGGCCCATGTCTATCTCGGCCTGTCGCTGATCGTGATCGCGACCCTTCACGCCGGCTTCCAGCTCGGCTGGAACGTGCACACGCTGGCTTATGCGCTGATGATGCTGGTGATCTTCTCCGGACTTTACGGCGTGGCGGTCTATGCGACGCTCCCGGACGAGCTCAGCGACAACCGCGCCGAGATGACCCGGCCGCAGATGATCGACGCGGTCGTGAAGCTCGACCAGCAGCTCCAGGCGGCGGCGCAGCCGCTCTCGGTCGAGGACACGGCCCTGGTGCGCCTTTCGATGAGCGAGGACGCGTTCCGCGGCGGCCTGTGGCGGCGGCTGTCCGGCAACTATTCCAACTGCCGCAACGCAAAGGCCCTGCGGGCGATGCGGCGGCGCGCCGCCACGGCGATCGGCGAGGAGGGAGCGGCGATCGCGCGCGTGGTCGACATCCTCGAGCGCAAGAGCGCGGCGCTCGCCCGCATCCGGCGCCATCTGAGGATCAAGGCGCTGCTCGAAGTCTGGCTCTACGTCCACGTGCCGCTCACCTTCGCGACCATCGCGGCGCTCATCGCCCATGTCGTCAGCGTCTTCTTCTACTGGTAGCGGGCGGTGGCGTTCCTCCTCCGCACCGTCTCGCACAGCGCCGGAGGGCGCGAGATCGTCCGCACCGCCCGGGTCGAAGCGGACCGGCTGACGATCGGCCGCGACCCCGGCAGCGACGTCCACCTCACCGATCTCGCCGTCGCGCTTCGCCATGCCGAGATCGTCCGCAGCCACCCCGGGCGGCTCGACCTCAGGGCGGGGGACGGGCTCTCGCTCGAGCTCAACGGCCGCAAGATCTCCGCCGGTCATATCGATCTCGCCACCGGCGGCGACGTGAGGATCGCCAGCCACATCCTGCGCTTCATGCCGGCCGCGGCGGACGCGGACGTGGACGTCGCCGTCGAGCGGGTGACCGAAGGCGAGGCGCAGCTCGGTCGCGCCGACGAGCGCCGCTTCTCGCTCGTGTCGGTGATGCCCGGCAAGCGCCCGCTCGCCTGGCTGCTGTCGATCGCCGTGCTGGCGGTCTTCCTGGCCTGGCCGGTCTGGACCTTCTACGAGCGCGGCGAGGAGCAGCGCACCGCCGACCGGTTCCACGCCGACCGGCTTTGGCTCAGCGGCAGCCTCAGCCAGGTCCACGCCGGGCTCGAGAACAACTGCACCGCCTGCCACGCCGAGCCCTTCGTCGCCGTGCGCGACGAGAGCTGCCAGTCCTGCCACACCGGCGTCCACGACCATGCCGATCCGGCGCGCCTCGCCCGCGCCCGGCCGGACCTCGACACATGGGGGCGGATCCGGCTCGCGGTGCAGGAGACGTTCAATGTGCCGGCCGGCCGCTGCGTCGATTGCCATACCGAGCACGAGGGGCCGCAGGAGATGGCGCCGACGCCGCAGCGTTTCTGCAGCGACTGCCATACCGGGCTTGCCGAACGCCTACCAAATACGCGTCTCGGCAACGCCGCCGACTTCGGCCGCAGCCATCCTGAATTCCAGCCCTCGGTGCTGATCCGCTGGGACGGGGAGACGCCGGTGATGCAGCGTGTGGCGCTCGGGCCCAACGCGCGCGAGAACAGCAATCTGCGCTTCCCGCACGCGCTCCATCTCTCGCGCAACGGCGGAGTCGCACAGATGGGGCGGCGGCTGCGCGGGCAGCACGGCTTCGGCGACAGCCTCGTCTGCGCGGACTGCCATGTGCCGACTCCGGACGGCACGCGCTTCCAGCCGGTCGACATGGAGGGAGACTGCGCGATGTGCCACTCGCTCGCCTTCGATCAGGTCGGCGGCACCGTCCGCACGCTGCGCCACGGCTCGCCTGAGCAGGTCGTCGCCGACCTGCGCGAATTCTATCGCGGCCGCGTCCCGGCGCGGCCGAGCGTGCTCGGCCCGGACGCGCGGCGGCGCCCCGGCGACGTCATGCAGATCAGGAGCGCCGTCCAGTACGCGCAGGCCCTCGCCGGCTCCGGCAGCGCGGCCGAGCGGGCGATCCGCGCCGTCTTCGCGCCCGAGGGCGCCTGCTACGACTGCCACCAGGTGCAGGCGCCGCCGCGCGGGTCGCTCGCCTTCCGCATCCGCCCGGTCGCCTTCCCGACACGCTACATGCACCATGGCTGGTTCGACCACCGCCCGCATCGGCAGACCCAGTGCGCGACCTGCCACGAGGCCGGGCGCTCGCAATCGGCGAACGACCTGCTGCTGCCCGGGATCGAGACCTGCCGGACCTGCCATGGCGGCGAAACCTCGGGCGACGTGCCCTCGACCTGCGCGATGTGCCACGATTATCATATGGACGAAGGCGTCCCCGCCATGCTGCTCCGCCAGCGGGTGCGGGGACGGCGCTGGGAGACGACGGTGATCCCGGTCGAGCCGCGGCCTGCGGGAGGGGCGAGATGACGGACGAACGCCTGCTGATCGCCCAGATCACCGACCTCCATCTTGGCTTCGACCAGGGCAATCCCGACGAGTTCAACCGCAAGCGCCTCGATCGGACGCTGCGCGCGCTCGCCACCATGACGCCGCGCCCGGACCTACTCCTCGTCACCGGCGACCTTGCCGAGGAGGGCGACGATGCCGTCTCCTACGCCCGCCTCGGCGAGGCGCTGGCGGGGCTTCCCTTCCCGGTCTTCATGGCGATGGGCAATCACGACAGCCGCGAGCCCTTCCGCGCCGCCTTCCCGGACGCGCCCGCCGCAGCGGACGGCTTCGTCCACTATGCGCTGGACGACCTGCCGCTGCGCATCCTCGTCCTCGATACGCTCGAGCCCGGCCGCCACGGCGGCGGCTTCTGCGAAACGCGCGCGCAGTGGCTGCGGGCGCGTCTCGCCGAAGCGCCGGAGCGGCCGACGCTGATCGTCCTCCATCATCCGCCCATCGAGACGGGCCTGAGCTGGATGACCGAGAATCCCGAAGCGGAATGGACGCGCCGCCTCGAGGCGGTGGTCTCCGCTCATGGCAATATCGTCGCGATGGTCGCGGGCCATCTTCACCGCCCGGTGATCACCCAGTGGGCCGGGACGACGCTCGCCGTCTGCGCTTCGACCGCGCCGCAGGTCGCGCTCGATCTCGATCCGATCGATCCCGAGCGCCCGGACGGGCGGCCGATGATCGTCGCCGACGCACCGGCCTATGCGCTCCACCTGTGGAACGGCCGCCGGCTCGTCACCCATTTCGATACTGCCGAGGACCATCAGGTCCTCGCCAGCTACAATGCGAAACTCCAGCCGCTGGTGAGGATGCTGAGCGAGGAGAAGACGCGGCCCGCCTGAGCGCACGCCGGGACGCCGCTCAGCTGGTCTTGATCCAGGTCCGTGACGTTGGCTGGTGCGGTGCGCCACCGGCGGCCGCGAACGGGTCTCCGCTCAGCTTCGCCACGACCTGCTCGAGCGTCCCTTCGATCGCGACCTTGTGCTCGCCGAAATGGACGTCGGTGAACGGACCGGTGGAGCCGCAGACATAGGTCACGCGCTCCGGGTTGATCGCGATGCGGCCCGGCTGGCCTCCACGCTTCATCATGATCAGCGGCACGAGCAACTCCCTTCAGACGCAGTCCGGAAGCTATCACGGCCGGCGTTAAGCGGGGGTTATTGCACCCAGTCGTCCAGCGAGCCGCGGTCGGCGACGCGGTATGGGAAGCCGCGGCGGTTGAGGAACAGGCGCTCCATCTCGCTCCTCGTGAACGGGCGGGAGCCGAGGCGGCCGAAGACGGCGATCTGGTTGCCGGTCTCGTCGACGCCGCGGTCCCGGTCCAGGCCTTTCGAGACGGCCAGCGCCGGCGAAGGCGTCCGCGCCCAGGCGATCAGCTGCGGCACCGGCCGCGGCGAAAAGCCGTAGAAATTGGGCTGGCTCTCCGGGCTCGTCAGCTGGAACAGCTTGAAGCCGTTCCGCCCGTCGGCGACGTAGGCGAACAAGGAGGCGTTGGTGGAGCCGACGATCACGTCGCCGGCGTCCGGCGCCTGTCCCGCCGGCCACTCCACCCGCGGCCCCGCCTGCGGCCGCTCCGGCCGGGTGATGTCGAGGATGACCAGCCCGTCTGCCCCGGCCGCGACATAGGCGAAGGTGCGGGCGAGGTAGAGCCGCCGCGCGTCCGCCATCGGGTAGGTCGCTTCCGAGATCGGCCGCGGCGCGCGCAGGTCGGTGACGTCGAGGAGCTGGACGCCGTCGGCGGTGGTCACCCAGAGATAGCGGAACTGGATCGCCGACGCCCGCGCATCGCGCAGCGGGACCGTCACGACATGGCGCGGGCGGAGCGGCTCGTCGAGGTCGACGACGACGAGCCCGGCGTCGGCGGCGATATAAGCGACGGTTCCGGCGAGCGTGATGTGCCGCGCGCCGGCGAGGACGCTTCCTTCGTTCCAGGTGACCGCGCGGCGCAGGAAGTTGTTGCGCGGATCTCCATCGGCCAGCGTGTTGACGTCGACGAGGATCAGGCCCTCCTCGCTATCGGTCACGACCGCATAATCGTAGATCGGGTGGAAACGCTGCTCCTGGTTCTCGGCGAGCAGGTTGGTCACCGTCCCGTCCGGCTGCGTGCGCTCCGTCCGTTCCATCGCGCGGTTCCGCTCCGGCGCGATCGGCTGGTTGGTCGGCAGCGCCATGCAGGTGGCGTTGCGGCTGTCGACCCGGGTGTCGTGACCAAGCGAGGAGAAGGGTCCGGTGACGATCCGCTCCGACGTTCCCTTGTTGCCGATATTGGCGATGTCGTAGACGCGGAAGCCGCCGCGGCCCTCGGCCACGAACATATATTCGCCGCGATGCTGGAGGCAGCGGACCGCGCCGCTCGTGCCCTGGACGACGTTGGCGAACTCCTCCAGCGGGCGCGTCTCGCCGCTGCGATTTTCGTCGAAGGTGCGCCCGCGCGTCCAGTTGCGAAGCTCGCGCCCGTTCCGCTCGACATGCATGCGGTAGTAATCGGGGTAGGCGAAGCGGTGGAGATAGGAGCCGAGCACCGCCTGCGGCTCGTCCCATTCCGTCACCCGCACCGCCTCGAACCCGCCCGCGAGCCCGACCCATGAGTGCATGCCGACGAAGTTCACGAAGTTCGTCCCCTGGAGGGTGAGCTGCGCCATGATCGCATTGTTGTCGTTCGCCGCCGAGACATGGCAGTCGCTGCACGTCTTGGTCTCGGTCCGGCGCACGGTGTGCGGGAAGTGCGGCGCGAAGGCCTGGCTCGAAAAGCCGGAAGAAGCGATCGGCGGCTGCTGGACGTAGATCCGCTCGCGGTTGATGTTGGTCGAGGAGAGGATCAGCGCCGACGTCGAACGGACCGGTGCGATGATGTTGCCGCGCGTCGTCTGGTGACGGCCGAGCTGGAACATGTCCTCCCGCGCGACCTGGGGATTGTAGGTCGCGAAGTTCCTCGTCTCGGTTCCCTCGTAGCGGTTCGCGGTGGTGCGCCAGTTCGCCTCGATCGGCAGGTGGCAGCCGCCGCAGCTCGTCGTCCAGGACAGGTGGCAGGTGAAGCAGGCCATCTCCTCCGACGGGTGGGCGAGCTCGCCGTCGGGAACGCCCGCGCCGAAGACGTAGCGGCCGGTCTCCGCGCCGCTGCGGGACATGAGCTTGGAACGCGCCGCGAGCTCGTTGAAGCAGGGCCCGGTCGGCCCCTGCGAGGCGGGAAGGCAGGGCGGCAGCGCGCGGTCGACGCTGTCGCGCACCTGGCTCACTTCCCACTCGATGTTCGGATCGACGATCGAGCGCTGGACGAGCACGCGGCGGCGCTCGTCATTCTCCATCCATTCGAAGCGCCGCCGCCCGTCCTCGTTGCGCAGCAGCTCGAGGTTGGTGCCGCTGGGCGGCGCCGCCGGGCCCGAGGTGCGCAAATTGGCATATTCTCGCGGGGTGCCGTGGCAGTCCTTGCAGCTGATCTCGACCGCGTTGGCGACCTCGCCGTATATGAAGCCGTTGCCGTGATTGTCGCGTGCGAAGTGGCAGTCGGCGCATTGCATGCCGCGCTCGGCATGGATGTCCATCATGTGGACGGCGCGGCCGGGATTGGTGCCGGGCGGGACGAACAGGCCTTCATTCTCGCGCCTGAACGTATCGGCATCGCCCGGCGCGATCCGGGCGCCGTCCTCGTCGACGAGATTGCCTTCGCGGTCGCGGCGGAAGATCGCTCGGAAGTTCCAGCCGTGGCCGTGATAGTCGGCGAACTGGGTATGGCGGGCGAGCGGGTTCACCCGGTCGTAGACCTCGCGCAGGAAGTCGACCTCGGCCCAGAGCCCCCGCGGCGCCGCGCCCTCCGGGTTGCGGTCGAGCACTTCGTGGACCTGCGCGGCGGTTGGATAACGCTGCTGGCGGAAGCGGCGCTCCTCTTCGGCATTGCGGGCGGGGAGGCGGTTTTCCGGCCCCGGCCACATCAGGTCGGCGTCGGACTCATAGTCCCACATCGTGTAGCCGAGATAGGAGTTCAGGAAGATGTTGGGCTGGTGCATGTGGCAGACCATGCATTGCGAGGTCGGGATCGCGCGGGTGAAGACGTGGCGGATCGGGTGGCCGCGCTCCCGCAGCGCCCCGTGATTTGCATCCGTCGGCGCGGAATGCTGCGCAGCATTTTGTGGCTCGGCACGGGCGGTTTCGGTGCCGTGGCCGTCAGCGCCGCGCTCGGTGAGGCTGGCGATCGCCGGGTCTACCGTCGCCGTCTGTCCGTCGCGGCCGTGCTCGGCATAAGTGAGGCTGTGCCGCGGCTCGCGGTCGTTGGCGTAGACGACGTGACAGCCCGCGCAGCCGGAATGGCGGTAGTCGCCGGGCTGGTCGTTCGTCCCCATGAACCACAGGAAGGGATCGTTGAGCCGGGTCTTGTGGATGTTGAGCACCGGGATCGCGACGCGAAGCCCGGTGCCGGGGCCGCGGTTCGACTGCCGCACGTCGGGCCGGCCGCTCTCCTCGAGGCGCTGGATCGAGCCGGAGGGGGAGGGGAGGCCGATCTCGGGGAACTGGGTGCCGATCGTCCGCCCGCCGCGCTCGAACACGCGGAACACGTCGCCCGGCGGGATGACGTGCCAGGTCGGCAGCGGATAGAGCTCGGCAAGGACGCCGCGGGCGCGCTGCTCGGCCGTGAGCTGCCCCGGCGTGGCGCCCGGAGACTGGATGCGCGCCGGTTGGCCCGTGCGCGTATAAGCCTCGCCGAACAGGTAGTTTTTGAACGGAACGATGCCGTTATTGTAGGCCGCTCCGCCCCACAGCATCGCGCCGGTCGACATCAGCGAACGCTCGGACGCCTCGATGATCTCGATGTGGCAGGCGCCGCAGGCCTCGCGCGCAACGCGGTAGTCGGAGGGGTTGGTGAAGCGGACGAACTCCGGCGCCTCGATGTTGAGCAGAGTGTAGCTGCGCCGCGGATTGGCGCTCGACGGGAAATGCCAGGCGTTCGGGTAGCGCGGCAGCACGTGGGCGCGGTCGCGCGCGGAGACGTAAGCCGGATCGTTGGCGGCATGCGTCCCCGCCGGCGCCGTCACCCGCGGATTGCCGCCGTGGCAATCGACGCAGCCGAGCACCACGGCGGGCGTCGAATGCATGGTGTGGGCATCGCTCGCAATATGGCAGGAGACGCACCCCCCGCTCTGCGCCTCCGCCACCGCAGCTTCCTGCGTCCGAGGGGCGGGCGCGGCGCGGACCAGGCTGTAGTCGCGGGCGACCGCCTTTTCCTTCTCGGAGGCCCGCAGCTGGCTCGTCCCGAGCGACGCCGCCGCGAGGAGGGCGGCGGCCGTGAGCAGGGCTTTTCCGATTCTCGCGCCCATCAGTAGGTCACGATCGCATTCAGCAGCACGGAATAATAGCGGTCGCGCCGCGCACTGTTCTCGAACAGGTCCTGAAAGCCCGTCCCCGGCTGCAGCGCGGCGACCGAGGCGCGGAAGACGAGGTTCTGCGTCATCCGCGGCCGCCAGATCGCGGCGGCCGAAAGATCGAAGCCGATATCGTTACGGATCGTCCCCTGCATCCGCAGCGCCTCGAGCGTCGCCGTCCGCGCGAACCAGAGATGGTTGAGGTTCGCGGAGACGCGGATCGTCGGCGTCAGGTCGAAGTCCGCGCCGGCGCCGAGCAGGATCGTGCCGGGATTGGCGAAGTTCGACTGGCCCTGCTCCTTGGACGAACGCAGCGAATTGAGGATGCCGTTGCGCCCGTTGATCGAGACGGCGCGGCCGCCGCCCGCGAAGGGGATGGTCTGGCGGATCCAGTAGCTGGTGTCGGCGCCGGCGAAGATCGGGTTCTCGAAGATCGCGTCGAAGCCGGCATGGGTGTCGTCATAGGGCTCGCCGTCGCCGCTGGCATAGAGGGCGGCGCCGCGGATGCGGATCCAGTCGAGGTCGTAGCTCGGCTCGGCCGCGGCGAAGAAGCTGGTGATCCGCGCGTTCTCGCCGGTGAAGATGCTCGGACGGTCGAGACCGAACGCGCCGTAGAGCTGGCCCGTGAGGTTGATCCGTCCGATCCGCCCGTCGGCGGCGTAGCCGAGATAGACGACGTCGTAATTGCGGCCCTTGAGGTTCCCGATCAGCGCCGGGCGCACCGGAAAGCCGTTGTCGTCGACCTCGATGTCGCCGCGCTCGCGGTTCGCGTTCCAGGTGAGGCTCGCCTGGCTCGTCATGCCGACGAAGGGGAAGTCCTGCCGGTAGACGTTGGCGCCCAGCACCCAGTCGCTGCGCGGCCACTGGAGGATGTTGTTGAGGCCGGAATTGGTGTCCTTCTCCAGCCGCCAGACCGCCATCAGATTGTACTGGAAGCGGTTGTTGTCGCGGTTGCCGAACAGCCGCACGCCGAGCTGGTTGTCGTTGAACAGGAAGCCGCGGAAATCGAACTGGAACGGCTGGATGCCGATCCTGACCGAGTCGAAGTCGAACCGGTCGGAGACGTTCCTCAGATGGTCGTCGACGAACAATTCCTGGACGCCGAGCGCATAGTCGAAGCGGTTGGTACCCTTCGACGGTTCGACGAACAGGACCCGTCGCTCGGGCACGTCGACATAGTTGGCCTGCACGGCGATGGTGACTCGATATTCGCGGTGCGGCGGCATGTAGGCGGTGCTGCCCTGGATGAGCGCCGCGCCGAGAATGAAGGTCTGGGCGAGGACGAGGCTCTCGCTGCGCCCGAACACGTCGAGGCTGCCCGGCCGCTGCGTCGTCTGCACGCCGACGGGGATCGGAAAGGTGCGCGGCTCGATCACCGTGTCGGAGACGGCGTTGGCGACCAGGAACCAGTCGTCGCCATGGAGGCCGAGCGCACGCTGAAGGCGGCAGCCGCGGCTGCGGTGCCGCTCCTCGTCCGCCTCGATACAGAGCGGCCGGTCGCCCTTCAGCGTGTTCTGGTTGTAGGGATCGAACCAGCGCTCCCGCACCACGCCGAGAGACTCGATCAGGCGCCAGCGGTCCGGCACGGGGAGCTGGTCGGTCGGGAAGGCTTCGGGAGGCGGCGAGCGGATGGCGCCGGGATTCTCCTGCACCACCGGATCGGGCAAATCGTGCTGCGGCGTCCCCGGCCGGCGGCGGCCTTCCTCTTCCTCCTCCTCCTGCGGCGTCTGCTCGGGTGCCGGGTCCCGCGGCGGCTGCTCGTTCTGGGCGAACTCAGACCGGCCGTCATTCCGGCGAAGGCCGGAATCCAGGAACACGGAATTCGTAACCTCCGCGAAGGCCGTGTTCATGGATGCCGGATCAAGTCCGGCATGACGGCCCGAGACCGGCGCAGCGGGCGCGATCACCGCTCCTGATGCGAGCAGCGAAACGAGGGAGGCGGCGAGGGTCACCGGCCGCTAGCGTCCCTGGCAGACATTCTGGTCGTTGCTGCCGAGGAAGGGCGCGAACGGGCAGCCGACATAGCGCAGCCGCACGTCGGTCTGGCCGAGGCGGACGAGGATCCGGTCAGAACGGATCGAGGGATCGGCATTGCCGAAAAAGCCCGTCCTGACGCCGCCATTGTGGGTGCCGAGGAAGGAGATCATGTCGTCCTGGTCGATGCCGTCGCCCGAGACGCCGATCGCGCCGACCAGCACGCCGTTGCGATAGATCGGCACCGAGCCGGGGAAGATCTGGATCCCGTTCGGCGTCCGCGCGGGGCCGCCCGCCGACCCGCATTGCTGCGGCACGTCCGTCGGCGTAGCGCCGAGGATGAAGCCGACATGGGCCTCCACGTCCTGCTCGATCAGCGCGGACTGGAGCCCGGTCGAGAAGGGATTGAACTCGGCGATCGGGCGGGAGAGCGGGCCGGGCGGCCGCCCGAGCTCGCCGTCGGGGAAATACGGCCGGTGGATGTTGCCGATCGCGCGGCTCGTCCAGGCATATTGGCCGGAGAAAGGCGCAAGGCCGGTGAAGAAGGCGTGGGAGGCCGTAACGAAGCCGCGCACGTCCGCGTCCGGATGGCCTGCGAGCTGCGTCCCCGCCTGGGCCTGGCTGAAGAACATAGCCGCGCGCGCCTTCTGGAGCGAGACGTCGATGCCGAAGATCGGCGCGTCCGGCGCACGGACGATGCCGAGCACCGCGCCGTTGGTGTCGACGACCGAGATCGTCACCTGCGCGCGACTGTCGAGCGGGCGCCGGATCTGCGCCCGCGCCGCGCTCATGATCGTGAACGCTTCCTCGAGCAGCGCGCGCACGTCCGATGCGCTGAGCGGCTGGATCGCAGTCTCGGTGCCGGCGCGGATCGGGAAGCGATTGCCGCCGGCGCCATTCGTCAGCACGAACGCGTCCGTGTTCGCGAACTCGGCCGCGCTCGCCCGCCGGATGCCCGACGCTTCCGTGCCGTATGCGGTGCCGGCGAGGGTGCCGTCCGCAGAATTGTAATAGCCGCGCACCGTCGTGAGCGTGCCGGCGGTGCCGTTGATCGCGGAGAAGGGCTGCACCGTCGAGCTGACGAGATCCTTCGCCTCCGCGTCGCTGTAGCGCAGCAGCGTCCCGTCGACGCTGATCCGCTCGGCGCGGATTTCGACGGGCGCCTCGAAGCCGCGGGTGGCGGCCAGAGCGATCGCTTCCTCGGCGTCCTGGTCGGTGTCCCGGACCTCCGGATCGAAGCCGTAGCGGCCGTCGGCCATGATCCCGACCCCGCCGACGACGACGCCGTTGCGGTAGAGCGGGAAGCCGCCCGGGTCGGCGGCGAGCCCCAGCGGCGATCGCTTCGGACCGACGAAGGCGCCCGCACCGCTCGTCCCGGAGAAACGCGCCGAGAGGTCCGAGCAGGGCAGCTGGCTGAACTGCACGCCGAACAGCGGCCCGCTCTCCAGGCCTTGTGAGACCGAGGACGGCGGAAAGTGCTCCTGCACGATCATGCTCGCCGTGCGGGTCGAAAAGGCATTGCCGGAGGAGGAGAGATAGGCGCCGGTCACCGCCTTGGCGATGGCGCCGGCGACGGCGCCCTGCACGTCCACGCCCTGGAGGTCGTGCATGCTGCCGTTCGGGCCCCGCGGCACTTCGAGCCGCTGGTTCGCGCCGGTCATCGAAAAGACGGCGAGAACGTTTCCGACGCGGTCGACGACGGCGATGTTGGCCGGCAGGCTGCGCGCAGAGGCCTCGGCGACGGCGTTCGCGATGACCTGCTGGACGTCGGCCTGGCTGAGGCTCTCCTGAGCGGGCGCGGCATAGGCGCCGCCCGCGGGCGGCGAGGTCGGCGGAGATGGCGGGGAAGGCGGCCCGCCCCCGCCTCCGCCGCCGCCGCCTCCGCCCCCTCCGCCGCCGCCGCAGGAGGCGACGAGCAGCGAAGCGATGGCGAGGGCGGAGGCGCTGCGCCTCATCTCAGCCGCCTGATCGCCGCGGCGGCGCGGCCGAGGGCGGAGCGGAACTGGCGCGGGTCATACTGATTGGGGTCGCGCACCGCCTGGTAGGCGAGGTTGATGTCGGCGCGGATCGCGTTCGCACGCTCGTTGCCGACACTGCCGCCGGCGACCAGCGCGGACAGCAGGGTGTCGGTCGCCATCACCGCCTGGACGGAGCCGGCATAGTCGGTGAACCGCTCCGAGATCGCGCTGCTGGCGATCGCCTCGATGATGGCGAAGGTCTGCTGCGGCCCGAGCGCGGCCGAGCCGAAGGCGCTGCCCAGCGCCCGCGCGCTCTCGCGCAGCGCTGCGGCGGCGCGAACCGCGCTGATCCGATCGCTGGCGATCGCCCGGTGGAAGGCGCGGCTGTCGCGGTCGAACCGGGCGGCGAGCTCGGCGGAGACCACCCGCGCCGCCGCCGCCAGCATGATCATGTTCTCGTCATTATAGGGCGGCATGCCCTGCGGGATCGGCCGTCCGGGATTGGCCGTCGCCGTCGGCTGGGCGCGCGGATCGTCCGAGATCGGACGGTGGCAGCTGTGGCAGTCGAAGAAATAGAATTCGGGGAAGATGCCCTCGGTGCCGCGCTCGCTGGTCGCGAACAGGGAGAGCGAGCGCTCGAGCGCCATGGCCTGGCCCACCGCCCAGGTCTGGACCGGGTTCGGCCGGCCCTTGCGGGCGTGATAATCGGCATCTTCCGTGTGGTGCGCCTGGAGGGTGGTGAAGAGGTCGAGCTCGAAGGCGATGCGGGGGTGTCCGGCGGCCATGATCCGGTGGGTGACGAACTGGCCCTCGTCGGCGCTTCCGAAGTGGCAATCCAGGCAGATTCCGGCGCGCGCCCGCGGCTGCTCCAGCGGAACGAGCCCGCGCGAGACGTTGTTGGCATGGGTCCCGCCGACCGCATAATGGCTGGCCAGCCAGCCGCCCGCCGGCCCGTGGCAGCCTTCGCAGCCGACGCCGTCCGTCAGCTGGAAGCGGGGGCCGCGCCGCTCGGCCGGGGCGGGCGTCGCGTGGCAGCCGAGGCACATCTCGGCCCGCGTCGCGTCGCCGCCCGGGAGGCCGAGCCTGCGGGCGATGCCGCGCGAGCGCTCCGAGGCGAGCACCGCATGAGCGCGGCTGTGCGCGCCGGCCGGGCTCGCCGGGTCCTGCCATGTCATCAGCTCGTCCTGGCGGACGACCGCGCCGTCCCCTTCGCTGCGGCCGTGGCAGGTCGTCCCGGCGCAGCTCGCGACGCCGACGAAGGCGCTGCCGGGGCCGGTATTCTGCGCGTCCGCCGAGGGGACGCCGAGGAGCATGTAGACGAGAGCCGCAAGGGCAAGGGTCAGCGAGCCAAAGCCGATCGCATAGTCGCGATTGCGCCGCATTCCCGCCCCCTGCGCCGCGCCGGCATCATGCCTCTGCGCGGCCTTCCTGCCGGACTATGTTCAATGTGCAGGAGGCTTTCAAGCGGCATCTCCGGCGGATTCCCGGCATCGGATGACAGCCGTAACAAACTCCTCTAGCTTCGGCCGCAACGGGGGCGGGCGGCCGGCGCGGCCGTCCCGGTGCTCCTGTCGCGCATCGCCTCGAGGGGGAGTCCGCCGATGAAGAAAGCCTCGGACCTGTTCATCGAATGCCTCGAGGAAGAGGGCGTCGAATATGTCTTCGGCGTCCCGGGCGAGGAGAATCTCGATTTCCTCGACAGCCTCTCGCGCTCGGACAAGATCCAGCTGATCCTCACCCGCCACGAGCAGGGCGCGGGTTTCATGGCCGCGACCTATGGCCGCCATACCGGCAAGGCCGGCGTCTGCCTGGCGACGCTGGGGCCGGGCGCGACCAATTTCGTCACCGCCGCGGCCTATGCCCAGCTGGGCGGCATGCCGATGATGATGATCACCGGCCAGAAGCCGATCAAGAAATCGAAGCAGGGCCGCTTCCAGATCCTGGACGTGGTCGCGATGATGGGGCCGATCACCAAATACACGCACCAGCTCGCTTCCTCCGACAACATCCCGAGCCGGGTGCGCGAAGCCTTCCGCCTCGCCGAGGAGGAGAAGCCGGGGGCGGTCCATCTCGAGCTTCCCGAGGACATTGCCGACGAGCATACGGAGAGCCGCCCGCTCGCGCGCAGCCACGTCCGCCGCCCCCATGCCGACGAGAAGTCGGTGCGCGCGGCGGTGAAGGGGATCGAGGCGGCCAGGGCGCCCGTCCTCGTCATCGGTGCCGGCGCCAACCGCAAGATGACGAGCCGGATGCTCCTCCAGTTCGTCGAGAAGACGGGGATCCCGTTCGTCACCACCCAGCTCGGCAAGGGCGTCATCGACGAGACGCACCCGAAATTCCTCGGCTGCGCCGCGCTCTCCGCCGGCGACTTCGTCCACCGCGCGATCGAGGCCTCGGATCTCATCATCAATGTCGGCCACGATGTGATCGAGAAGCCGCCTTTCTTCATGCATCAGGGCGGCACGGAGGTGATCCACGTCTCGACCAAGACGGCGGAGGTCGATCCCGTCTATTTCCCGCAGATCGAGGTGATCGGCGACATCGCGAACGCGATCTGGCAGATCAAGGAGGATATCGTCGCCTCCGGCACCTGGAGCTTCGAGACGATGCTGCGCGCCCGCGCCGCCGAGGTCGAGCACACCGCCTCGATGTGCGGCGACATGCGCTTCCCGATCTTCCCGGCCTGCCTCGTCGAGCAGGTCCGCGCCGCGATGCCCGCCGACGGCATCATCTGCCTCGACAACGGCGTCTACAAGATCTGGTTCGCGCGCAACTATGCCGCGCGCCAGCCGAACACGGTGCTGCTCGACAATGCGCTCGCGACGATGGGTGCCGGCCTGCCGTCCGCCATGGCCTCGGCGATGGTCTATCCCGGCCGCAAGGTGATGGCGATCTGCGGCGACGGCGGCTTCATGATGAACAGCCAGGAGATGGAGACGGCCGTCCGCCTGAAGCTCAACATCACCGTGCTGATCCTCAACGACAACAGCTACGGCATGATCCGCTGGAAGCAGGCGAACATGGGCTTCGCCGACTGGGGCCTCACCTACGGCAATCCCGATTTCGTCAAATATGCGGAAAGCTACGGCGCCCACGGCCACCGCGTCGAAAGCGCCGAGATGCTCCCGGGCCTCCTCGCCCACTGCCTTTCGACGGACGGCGTCCACCTCATCGATTGCCCGATCGACTATGCCGACAACGACCGCATCCTCAACAACGAGATCAAGGAGCTGAGCGCGGCGTTGTAGGGAGCAGGCGGATGGAAACTGCACTCGCCATAGGAGGTTGCCTGCTAGCGCTCCTCCTGGTGAATTTACTGGGAAACGTCATCGCGCAGTTGATGTACCCGACGAGGCAAACTGACGACGACGGGCGTCGTTTCATCTATCGTCTCGTTTTCTGTCTGGTCATGTTTGCGATGTTTATGGGCGTCTACGGCGGAGGTGCTGCCCTTGGTTACTGGTCGCTGTGAGGGGTAATGCAATTGACCCAACTTAAATCCACCTACCCCCTCTACCTCGCCAACGAGGCGCAGCAGCCGAACGCGGACCTCGAGGTGACGGACAAATATACCGGCGAGGTCGCGTTCCGGGTCGCGCTCGCCGACGCCGCGACGATCGAGGCGGGCATCGCCGCCGCGGCCGATGCTGCCGAGCCGATGGCGAAGCTGCCGAGCTACGAGCGGCAGAATGTCCTCAACCACTGCGTCTCCCGCTTCCGCGAGCGCTTCGACGAGCTCGCCTTCGCGCTGTGCGTCGAGGCCGGCAAGCCGATCAACGACGCCGAGGGCGAAGTCACCCGCCTCATAGACACGTTCCGCATCGCCGCCGAGGAATCGGTGCGGATGACGGGCGAGGTGCAGCCGCTCGACATATCCCCGCGCGCGAAAGGCTATCAGGGCATCTGGAAGCGCGTTCCGATCGGCCCCTGCAGCTTCATCTCGCCGTTCAACTTCCCAGTGAACCTCGCCGCCCACAAGATCGCGCCCGCGCTCGCCGTCGGTTGCCCGTTCGTGATCAAGCCGGCGAGCCGGACGCCGCTCGGCACCATCATCATCGGCGAGATCCTGGCCGAGACCGATCTTCCCAAGGGCGCCTTTTCGGTCCTGCCCGCGAGCCGCGACGGCGCCGACCTCTTCACCACCGACGAGCGCCTCAAGCTCCTCTCCTTCACCGGCTCCCCGGGCGTCGGCTGGGAGCTCAAGGCCAAAGCCGGCAAGAAGAAGGTGGTGCTCGAGCTCGGCGGCAATGCGGCGGTGATCGTCGACCATGACGCCGATCTCGACGACGCGGTCGAGCGGATCGTGTTCGGCGCCTTCTACCAGTCCGGCCAGTCCTGCATCGGCGTTCAGCGCATCATCGCGCATGACCGCGTCTACGACGAGCTGCGGAACCGCCTCGTCGAGCGCACGAAGAAGCTCGTCCACGGCAACCCGCACGACCGCGAGACCTTCATCGGCCCGATGATCAGCGAAGGCGAGGCGCGCCGCCTCCACAATTGGGTCCTCCAGGCGGTGGAGGGCGGCGCGACCCTGCTCTGCGGCGGCAATCGCGACGGCGCCATGCTCCAGGCGACGCTGCTCGAAGGCGTCGACCGTTCCTCCGCCGTCTATACCGAGGAGGCGTTCGGCCCCGTCGCGATCCTCTCCCGCTTCACCCGCTTCGACGATGCGCTCGCCGAGGTGAACGATTCCAAGTTCGGCCTCCAGGCCGGCATCTTCACCCGCGACCTGTTCAAGATGTTCGACGCCTGGGACCGGCTCGACGTCGGCGGCGTCGTCATCAACGACGTCCCCTCCTACCGCGTCGACAACATGCCCTATGGCGGCGTCAAGGATTCCGGCCTCGGCCGCGAGGGCGTCCGCTTTGCGATGGAGGACATGACCGAGATCCGAAACCTCGTCATCCGCCGCGGCGCCGGCGCCGCGCTAAGGCAGATGGGGGAGTGACCTAGAGCGGGATTCGGATCCCGCCGGAAAGCTGGAGCGTGTCCCTCAGGCCCTCGCCGGGCGGCGCGTCGTCGAGCCGGAACAGGTAGCTCCCGCCGACCTGCGCGTCGAGGCCGAGCAGGTCGAACTCGACGCGTGCGCTCGGTCCTGCAAAATGGCCTGCCACGAACGGCTCGCTGCGGAAGCCGGCGATCCGGAAGGCCTGGCCGGACGCTTCCGCGCCCACCCAGACGCTCGGCGCCACCGCATAGCTCGCCCGGCCGCTATAAGCGAAATAGGCGCCTTCCTCGTCCTCCTCGTTGACCCGCCTGACCATCGCATTCCCCTGGAGGCGCCAGCGATCGGTCCTCCGTTCGGCGATGAACCGCGCCTCGAGGCGCGCCACCTCGCCGTCCGCGTCGAGCGCCGCCTGGAGCCACAGGCCGCTCGTGAACGGCTGCTTCTCCGGGTCGCCGGAGCGGACCATCACGATGGCGCTGTCATAGTCGAAGAACCAGCCGGCGCGCGCGATCGCCGGCCCGGCGCGGTGGCTGAGCTGGGTCTCGCCGCCGATCACCAGCCTGTCGCTCAGCGCGTAATAGCTCTCGCCCGAATGCTGCCGCCCATCCTCGCTGGCATTGTGACCGGCGAACTGGCCGACATATTCGAGCGACAGCTCGCCGTCCTCGGGGCCGAGGTCCTGCACCTGCTCCGGCGTCTGCGCGCGCAGCGGTGCGGTGATCGCCAGGGGGAGGCAGGCGAGCAAGGCGGATCGGACGAGGAATGGGAGCATGGCGGCCTCCGTCGAGCGACCGACCTCAATCGCGCGTTCGCCGCGCTTGTTCCGCGCCGTCGTGGGAAGCGCCGGGGTGATGCAGACTTGCCACGCTCCTGCGGAAGGCGAAGGGCCCCGCGACCGTCCGCCGCCCTGCGCACGCCGGGGCGCCCCATGCGACTGCCCTTCGTCTCGTCCGCCCTCGTCCGAATAGATGTCAAAGCGGTTCTTTCGGTGCTTTGATGCCGCAAGCGTCTACGCCAACCAAGCCATTGAATTACAACAGGATGGCGGGAGCCTATATGTCGGACTTGCAGGTACGCGCCAGCGCCACCACGGCCGTCACTCTGGAGCGCCTCGATCCCGGCATGGCGAGCGGGCGGTGACGTCAGGTCCCCATCGCTTGCCGTGGCGGCCTTGCTCCGGGTGATGCGGGCGCTGGCCGCAACCTTGGCGATCGCGACCGTTGCCGGCGGTTGCGCGGCAGAGCAGCCGGTGACGGCGACCGAGTCGATCGTGCCGACGATCCCCTTGCATGTTCTCGCCCGCAACATCGGCGACTTTCGAGGCCGCACGGTTCGGACCTGCGGACCTGAGCTCGAGGCGGCGCGGCGGCCGGACGGCGAAGTCGCTTACTGGATAATGTCGGCAAGAGATCCGATCAGCCGGCACAACAACATTTACTCGGGCGTCCACATCGCGTCCTGCGCCGCAAGGCCGCCCGTAGACGCCGACGGCTGCGTGACCGGCCGGGTTGCGCGGGAAGACGGTTCCCTCGAGGCGCCTGCCGACGTCATCATCGGCTCGCATCGTATCGTGAGCTTCGAATGGATCCTGCACCCGCAATGCGGGCCGACGCGATGAAGGAGCTGGTCACGCCCGCCGATCCATCACGTGTCTTGTACGTGCTCACCAAAGTCCTGGTGATCTCGGCCTTCGTCGGCGCTTGTGCGGCGGAGCAGCCGCAGACGGCATCCAGCTCGGTCGTTCCGACGATCCCCTTGCACGTTCTTGCCCGCACGATAGCCGATTACCGGGGCCGGACGGTGCGAACCTGCGGATCTGAGCTCCAAGCAATCCCGGGCACGGAGGGGAAGGTCGCCTATGCGATATTGTCCGCGAGAGACCCGGCGAGCCGTCACAACCTCCAGGCGAGCGTACACATCGCGACCTGCGCCGGCGAAAGGCCGCGCCTCGATCCGGGCGGTTGCGTGATCGGTCGTATCGCGCGCGAAGATGGCTCGCTTCAGGAACCCGATGCGGTGATGGTCAGCTCTCACGCCGTCGTGGACAATGAATGGTTCCTGCACCCGCAATGCCGGAGATCGCAATGATCGCGACCGGACTGCCGAGCGCACTCCGCCCCGCCGCGATGCTCCTCCTCCTCCTCCTCCTCTGAGCCGGACGGCACACCGCGGCTCGCGCAGCGGAGCAGCCGCGGTGCGCAACGGCATAGCCGGTTCCGCTGGCGGGCAAGCCCTTGCGCAATAGGAAATGAGAACATATCTGGAACGCTGGATCGGAGGCGGTTCTGGACGAACATTTCCTGCAAGGCGTCAGCCAGTGCGATCCGGGCTCGGGCGACGGGCCCGATCCCCTGGCTTTCGAGCCCGTGCCTCTGCGCGCTCGCAGGGACGGATGGACCGGGGAGCGGCAGCGGCGGTTCGTCGATCTGCTCGCCGCCGGATGCGGGCCGACCGAGGCCGCCGCGGCGGTGGGGATGAGCAAGCAGAGCGCGTTCGCCCTCCGGCGGCGCGAGGGAGCGGAATCCTTTGCCGCGGCGTGGGACTCGGCCGCTGCATATGCTGCGCGGCGGCGGGCGGCGGCGGCTCGGCGGAAGGGCGATCATGCGCGAGGCGTCGAAGGCGTGCTGGTGCCGCGTTTCTATCGCGGGCGGCTGGTCTCGATCGAGCGGCGGGTTTTCAACGGCAGCCTGATCCGCCTGCTCGCCCAGCTCGACGCCTGGGCGCCGATGGTCGGCGACCCGGACCACGGCTCGCCCACCTTCGACGAGCTGCTCGACATGATCGCTCCGCCGCCGCCCGAGCCGCCGCGCCGCCGCCCGCCCGCCGACCGCGATGCGCTCGACCGGCGCTTCGCCGGGAGGCGCGACGGCTATGGCTGAACGCAAAGTTCCGGCGGAAGTTGACCGCTTCGCCCGTGACGCGGCCGAAACCCGGTCAATTTCCGGCCAGGTTCGAGGCGCGCCGCCGCTTCGACGCTCGGCTTCGCACGGCCAGTTCGACGACGAGAAAAGGCCGCCGGCTCCGCGAGCCGACGGCCTTCTCTATTCGATGCCGGACCAGGTCCGGCATGACGGATCCGGCTCAGCCGCGCTCCGCGTCGTCCTCGCCGGCGTCCGTATCCTCGGTCGGGGCCGCATCCGCCGCATCGGAGGCGTCCGAGGTCGAGCCGCGCTCAGCCGTCTCGCCGGGCTCGGCGTTCGGGTCGTAATCCTCGGTGAAGCCAGCTTCGTCGCGCTCGAACATGTCGGTCATGACGTCCACGCCCTGCGCCTGGAGCTCGGCCTCTTCGGGCGAGCGGGCGACGTTGACGCGGATGGTGACGGACACTTCCGGGTGGAGCGCGATGCGCACGACCTGGATGCCGATCGACTTGATGGGCTTGTCGAGCACGATCTGGTTCTTGGCGACCTTGTGGCCTTCGGCCTCAAGCGCCTCGGCGAGATCGCGGGCGGAAACCGATCCGTAGAGCTGGCCGGTGTTCGACGCCTGACGGATGAGCTGCACTTCCGCGCCCTCGACCGTCTTCGACTCGCGCTCGGCGGCAGAGCGGCGCTCGGCGTTCTGCGCTTCGATCTTTTCGCGATTGGCTTCGAAAACCTTGCGGTTGGCTTCGTTGGCCCGGAGCGCCTTGCCGTTGGGAAGCAGGAAGTTGCGGGCGAAGCCCGGCTTCACGTTGACCACGTCGCCGATCGCGCCGAGCTTCTCGATCCTTTCGAGCAGGATGACTTCCATTGCTC
>DASWMB010000144.1:0-15837 GCA_036399955.1 Allosphingosinicella sp.
CAGGAGAGCGGCTGGCTCTCTGAACGACTTGCCCTCACCCTCCCAAAGCTGCGCTTTGGGCCCCTCCCTCTCCCCTGCAGGGAGAGGGGTTTCGCCGCGCGCTCGCCGCTTCGTCAATCGCCTGTCTGGAGGCGCTCGACGAGCTGCTTCACGGTCGGCACGAAGCCGTTCGAATAGAAGGGGTCCTTCTTGAAGCGGAAGGCGGAGTGGCCGGCGAACATCAGATTATTGTCGACCGGGCCGCCATGGGCGATGTCCTGGAGCGTCTTCTGGATGCAGAAGCTGCGCGGATCGGCGAGGCGGCCGGTGGTGTTCTTCTCGTTGTCCGCCCAGGACGAGAAGGCGCATTGGGAGAGGCAGCCCATGCAGTCCGCCTGGTCCTTCCTGATCATGTGCTTCTCTTCGGGCGTAACGAAGACGAGCGTCTCGTCCGGGGTCTTGAGCGCGTCGGTATAGCCCTGCGCATACCATTCGCGGGCGTGGAGCAGGTCGCCTCTGGTCACCCAGAAATTCTTCTTCGAGCCGATTCCGACGTCGAGCTGGAAGCAATGGTCGCCCATTTCCTCCTTGGTGAAGGCGATCTGGCGCTGCGAGCGCGCCTCGAGGCTGCGGAGAAACGGCGTCCTGACCGCCGACGAATAGAAGCCGGTTGGCGAGAAGCGGTGGAGGAGGATGTCGCCTTCCTCAAGCTCCATCAGGCGCTTCTTCCAGCCTTCTGGGATCGGGCTTTCCTTGGTGAGGAGCGGGCGCGTGCCGAACTGGAAGGCGATCTGGCCGAGCTCAGGATTGTCGATCCAGTGCTCCCATTCCTTCAGGTTCCAGACGCCACCGGCCATCACGATCGGGATCTCGTCCGAGATGCCGCCGGCGCGCATCACGTCGCGCAGCGCCTTGACGCGCGGATAGGGGTCCTGCGGGACCAGAGGATCCTCGGCGTTGGAGAGGCCGTTATGGCCGCCGGCGAGCCAGGGATCCTCGTAGACGACGGCGCCGAGAAATTCGGCTGCCTTGGAATAAGCGCGCTTCCAGAGCGCGCTGAAGGCGCGGGCCGAGCTGATGATCGGCAGATATTTGACGCCGTAGGAGGCGGCGATCTCGGACAATTTGTAGGGCATGCCCGCGCCGCAGGTGACGCCCGAGATCATGCCCCTGGTCTGCTCGAGCACGCCGTGGAGGATCGGCACGGCGCCGCCCATTTCCCACAGGACGTTGATGTTGATCGCGCCCTGGCCGTTCGTCATCTCATGGGCGCGCCGAACCTGCTCGACGGCGCCGGCGATGCCGTAGCGGATCAGCTCCTCGTGACGCTCGCGCCGGGTCAGGGCGTGGTAGACCTGGGGCACGATCTTGCCCTCGGCGTCGTAGCTGTCGGCGTTCACCGCCGAGACGGTGCCGATGCCGCCCGCCGCCGCCCAGGCGCCCGAGCTCATGTGATTGGTCGCCGAAACGCCCTTCCCGCCCTCGATCAGCGGGAGGACCTCGCGACCCGCATAGCGGATCGGGCTGATACCCTTGAACATTCTACCTCCGAAACCGACGCGCCTATAGGCGGCAGATGGCGCCCGCGCAAAACCTATGTTGCGGGCGGCGCTTCCAACGCATGTCGCCTACCGATGGCTTCACCGTAGAGCCGGGCATAAAGCGCGATCATCCCCGCCTCGTCATATTCGGCCGCGGCTCTTTCGCGATTGCCGCGGCCGATCGCCTTTCTGAGATCGGGGCGGGCGGCGAGACTATCAAGGGCGGCGGCGAAACCGGGCTCGTCCTCGCGCGCGACGACCAGCGGGCGGTTGTCGGCCGAAAGCATGGCGGCGACGTCGCCGACGTCGGTCGAGACGGCGGGCAGCCCGGCCGCCATCGCCTCGAGGAGCGAGATCGGGAACTGCTCGCTGTCCGAGGACAGGGCGAAGACGTCGAAACGCCCGATCCAGCGCGCGGGATCGGCGAGGAAGCCCGGAAGGACGAGGCGGTCGCCGACGCCGAGCCGCCGCGCCTCGCCCGCGATCCGGTCGCATTCCGGTCCCTCGCCGACGATGACGAGGCGCGCGTTCTTCGCGCTCATTCCCGCAAAGGCGCGGACCAGCCGGGGGAGGTTCTTGACGGCCCGGAGGCCGGCGACGGTGCCGATCACGATCTCGCCCTCGGCGCGGGCGAGGCCGGGGATCTCGTCGGCGGGGCCGGCGCGGTAGCGGGCGACCGGAATCCCGTTCGCGATCCGCTCCACGCGCGCGCGCGGCTGGCGCCACTCGCGTAGCGCGATCTTCTCGAGCCGCTCGGACGGGACGACGAGGCGATAGGCGGCGCCGAGACCGAGGCGGCGGTAGAGGTTGCGCTTCGGGTTCAGGCGCTCGGCCTCGTCCTCGTTGAAGCCGTCCTCATGGTGGACCAGCGGCGGACCGCCGAACAATCGTCGCGCCATGACGGCGTCGAAGGCGCCCCAATTATAGGTGAGGACGAGGTCGAACCCGCGCATGTAGCGCGCGAGGCGGCGGAGGCGTAGCGGCGTCGGCGAGCCGGCGAGCGGCGGCGCGTCGTCGGGGAAGAGGACCCGGACGTGCCGGTCGATCGCGTCGCGCGCGGAGAGCCTTCCCGGCATCGCGCTCAGCACGACATGCTCCGCCGCATCGCCGAACGCATTCATCAGCCGCACCGCGCGCGCCTCCTTGCCGCCGAGCGAGAAGGTCGAGTGGCAGTGGAGGATGCGCACCGTCATCGGCCAAGCATCGGCGATCCACAGCTTTCGCGCCAGCCCCCGCTTGCCAGCGCCGCCGAACGCGTCCATCGCTACTGACATCAATGTCACTTCCGCCGGGGGGCGGAAGCATGGGAGGACCATCATAATGACCCGCTTCACCGGAAGCCTGTTGGCTTCGGTCGCCTGCGCGGCCGCGTTCACCGCCGCGCCCGCATCGGCGCAGACCGTCACCCGCATCGTCGCCTTCGGCGACAGCTATGCCGACGAAGGCAATCTCTGGCAGCTGCTCGGCGTCCCGCCCAACGCCGCCTATCCGCAGGGCCGGTTCAGCGATTCGACCAACTTCGTCGATACGATGGCGAAGATCCTCCAGGTCCCCGTCGACAATTTCGCGATCGGCGGCGCCTTCACCGGCAACGGCAACATCAACGGCCCGGGCATACCGGGCTTCGTCACCGAATATCAGGCCTACCTCGCCGGCGGCGGCCCGGCCGCCTTCCCGCGGGTGAGCGGCACCTTCTCCGCGACGGACCTCGTCGTCGTCTCGATCGGCGGCAACGACGCCCGCGCCTATGAGCGCAGCCTCGGCGTCAACCCGACCCAGGTGCAGATCAACACGCTGCTCGCAGGCGTCCCCGCGCAGGCCGCGCAGCGGGTCACCGAGGCGACGGCGGGCCTCAACGCGCTCGTCGGCGCGGGCGCGCGGAACTTCACCTTCCTCGCCGGCGACGTCGGCCGCCTGCCGGAAGTGAACGGCCTCGCCATCGCCCAGGTCGGCACCGCCTATGCGACCGCGTTCAACACCGGCATCCGCACCCAGCTCGCCACCATGGCCGCGAACGGCGCGATCGTGAACTATGTGGACCTGAACCGCATCGGCGACCGCGTCTCGGCCAACCTCTCGGCCTTCGGCCTGATCAGCGCCGGCGCCTGCCCGCTCGCCTGCGCCGCCAATCCGGACGTCGCCCGCCAGTATCTCTTCTATGTCGACCAGGTGCACCTCACCTCGCGCGGCTTCGAGATCGTCGGCCAGTACGCCGCGAGCCAGACGGAAGCGCCGCTCCAGCTCGCTGCGCAGGGCGAGACCGGGCTCCAGGCTGCGCGCAGCTTCGGCAACACGCTGATGACTCGGCTCGACCTTTCCTCGGCGCGTTTCGGCGCCGGCGGCGACGGCCTCCATGTCTTCTTCAGCGGCAATGTCGCCAGCGCCGATCCGGAGCACACCCAGACCAGCCTCGCCTACGACGTCGAGACCACCGCCGCGACCGCGGGCGTCGAATACGACCTCTCATCGGGCCTGATCGTCGGCGCGGCGGCGAGCTACACCCGCGCCGATGCCGACTTCGCCACCCACACCGGCAGCGCGAGGGCGGACGGCTGGCAGCTCGGCGCCTATGCCGGCTGGCGCGGCGGCAGCGCCTTCGTCCAGGGCTATGCCGGCCTCGGCAGCCTCGATTATGACATCGACCGCGACGCGGTGATCGATTCGATCGCCGCCGCGCCGGACGGCGAGACGATGACGGCGGGCGCGAGGGCGGGCTTCCTGTTCGGAATGCGCGGCCTCGAGATCGGCCCGGTCGTCGCGCTCCGCTACGCAAGGGCCGAGATCGACGGCTATACGGAGACGGGCGATCCGGTGCTGACCTTGAACGTCAGCGATCAGCGCGTCACCTCGCTGACCGGCTCGGCCGGCGTCGAGGCTCGCGGCGACCTCGACGCGGGCGGCCTGCGAGTGCAGCCCTTCGCCTCGGCGGCGATCGAGCGCGAGTTCGAGGGCGATGCGCGCAGCGTCACCTATGCGCTGACCGGCGCCCCCGAGATCGTCAACACATGGCATCTCCCCGGCCGCTCGCGCGAGACCTACGGACGCCTCACCGGCGGCGTGAACCTCTCCCTCGCCTCCTCGATCGCCCTCCAGGTCCAGGCGACCAGCACCGTCGCGCAGGACGAGGGGAGCGAGATGGCCGGCTCGCTGGCGCTGCGCATCGGCTTCTGAGTTCGAGCCAAGTTCGCGCGACCGGAGCGCGGCGGGCCACGGCTCGCCGCGCTCTTTTTTCGCTTTGCCGTAGCGTCCTTGCACCGCCGACGCCCCGCGCGCAGACGACCCCACGATTGATCCAGGTTAAGACCGTTGAGGGTCCGGTACGATGGGCGGCGCTCGCCACAAGCGTATCCTGATCGTCGAGGACGAGCCGATCGTGGCGCTCGCGCTGCAGGACATGCTCGAGGATCTCGGCTACGAGGTGATTGGCCCCGCCTTCCGGGTGCCGCCGGCGCTCGCGCTCGCCGAAAGCGAAGCGATCGACGCCGCCATCCTCGACGTCAACATGGGGGACGGCGACAGCTACGGCGTCGCCGAGCGGCTGCGCGCGCGCGGCATCCCCTATCTCTTCGCCACCGGCTACGGCCGCGAAGGGCTCGAGCCGGGGCATGAGGAGACGCCCGTGCTGCAGAAGCCCTACCGCGACGCGCAGGTCGAGGCCGAGCTGAAGCGGATGCTCGGCTAGGAAGCGGTCCGCCATCCGCGGCGCGGTCGGGTTCGGGGAGCCGGCCGCAGGTGCGCGGCCGGGACCCGGGCTTTCAGACGGTCTCGTCGAGCCGCTGGGCGACGACGTCGTCGTGGAGGCCCGACGGGTTTTCGATCGCGAAGTGGGCGAGCTCCTCGCCGTCCGGCACGCCGACCGCGAAGGAGGCGGTGGTCCGCTCCTCGCTGCCGTCGGGAAGCGTGTAGCGCGCTTCGGCGACGACGACCGGCAGGACCGCATCGCTCTCGACCCGCGACGTCGACAGCGCGACCGCGCTTTCGAAGCGCTCGGCGGAGCCGGGTGCGACCGCGGAGAGATCCGCCTGGCCGGCGTTTTCGGATCCGCCCTCGATCAGGGCGCGCTCCATCTCGCTCGCCTGAGCGGCGCCGCCCGGGAAGAGCCAGGTCGAGACCCGGACATCCCGGGCGGGGGCGTCGCCGTGATTGCCGACGGCAAGCTCGAACTCGACGATCGCATCGTCGCCGGTGACGCCGGCGCGGCGCGGGCGAAGGTCGAGGTCGAGCTCGGGCCGCCCGGCCTCCACCGGAGCCGCCGCGGCATGAGCGGGTTCCTCCGGCTCGTCCGCGGAAAAAGCGGTCGCGGCGGCGGCGGACGCGTCGCCCGCATGGCCGACGGGCTCAGCGTAGACCGGCTCGTCCTGGACCTCCGCGTGACGGCGGCGGCGGCGGAGCAGGAAGAAGGCCGCGGCGCCGAGCGCGAGCAGGCCGGCGATCAGCCAGGGAAGGATCGAGGCACCGCCCTGCTCCGGCTGGGCAGGCGGGGCGGCGGCGGCGGGGGCGGCCGGGACCGCGACGGGCGGCGGCGCGACAGCTTCGGCGGCAGGCGGCGGAGCCGCTTCGGCCGGAGCCGGAGCGGGCGCTGCGGCGGCCGGCGCTGCGACCGGTGCCGCGGCGGGAGCCGGGGCGGCGCGGGCCGGAGCGCGGGTTGCGGCGCGGGCCGGCGGGCGAGCCGGTGCGCGGCGAGCGGCCGGCGCCTGCGCGGCGGCCGCGGGCCGCGGCGTTTCGGCGACCGGTGCCGGCGCGACCTCGGCCCGCGGAAGCTCGATCGGCTCGATGGTGATCGGCGGCGGCACCTCGACGGCGAACGGCTCCGGCGTCGGCTGCGTCGCCGCCGGCGGCTGGACTTCCGGCTGGGCCTGCGTCTCGGCCTCCTGGGCGGCGAGCGGGGTGAGGGGGAGCGCGGCGGCGGTAAGCAACAAGACGGCGGCGCGGCTGAGCGGGGTGCGTGGCTGGGTCATGCCGCGAGAATGACTCGCAGCCGTAACGGCCCCGATTTACAGTGTAAATGTGGGACGAAGCGTGGCGATTGGGAGACGAAACGTGGCATCGCGCCTCTTAGAGCCGCCGCGCCACCACGTCCTCGTGCAGGCCCGACGGGTTGTCGATCGCGAACCAGGCCAGGTCGCCGGCGGCGGGCACGCCGACCTCGAAGGAGGCGGTGGTGCGCTCCTCGCTGCCGTCGGGAAGCGTGTAGCGCGCCTCGGCGAGGACGACCGGGAGAACCTCGTCGCCGGCCACGCCCGCGGTCGGCAGAGACAGCGAGCTGTCGATCGTCTCCGCCGAACCGGGATCGAGCGTCGGCAACGCCGCCTTGCCCCCGGCGGCGGCGCCGCCCTCGATCAGGGCGCGCTGGGTGTCCGCGGGCTGGGCGACGGCGGACGGGAAGAGCCAGGTGGCGACCCGCACATGGCGCGCGGGCGCGTCGCCTTTATTGCCGAGCGCCAGCTCGAACTCGACGATCGCGTCCGCCCCGCGGACGCCGGCCCGCCGCGGCCGAAGGTCGAGGTCGAGCGCGGGCCGCCCCGCGTGCACCGGCGCTGCCGCGGCCACCGGGCACGACATGCTCGCGCGGCGCAGGGGCCGGCACTGCGGCGGCGGGCGGCGCGTAGGCCCTCTCCTCATAGCCGGCAAAGGCGGCGGGGCGGCGGCGGCGGAGCAGGAAGAATGCGGCTGCGCCCATGGCGACGAGCCCGAGGAGCAGCCACGGCAGGATCGATCCTCCGGCGCCCTCCGCCTGATCGTCGGCGGGCGCGACGGCGGGATTCACCGGCAGCTCGATCGCCGGCGGCACGCCTTCGGCGGCCGGGGCGGGCGGAGCGTCCGCGGGCGAGATCTCGCCTTCGGCCGCCACGGCCGGCGGGGCGACGGCAGGAGCCGGTGCGGAAGGCGGGTAACGGACGGGCACCGGTGCGACCGCTCGCGGCGCGGTCCGCGTCTGGGCAGGCTGCCGCGCTGCAGCGGCCCGGGCCGGCGCGGGCGCAGCATCGGCGGGCGGCGACGGTGCCGCCTGCGCGGGGGCCGGAGACGCGTCCGCTGGCTTCTCCGCGGCGGGAGCGGGCGCGGGAGCGGGCGCCGGAGCGGCCTGCTCGGCGGCCGGCTTCTCGGCGGCGGCCGGCTGTTGCGCTTCCTGGGCGAGTGCGGGGCCGAGAGAGAGGGCGGCGATGCTTGAGGAGGAGGGCGGTGCGGCGGCCCGGAACGCGCAGTAGATCGGTCATGGCAGGCAGAATGTCCGGGAGTCGCAAGCGTCCCACGCCCCTGCGGCCCGAGCGGCGAAGCGAGGCAAATCGGCGACGAACCGAAGTTGCGAATGCATCGCCCGAAATCTGCGGAACGCCGCCCGCGCCCGCGCGGTTGTGGGCGGATGCCTTTGCCTCCCCTCGGCTCGCCCTACGCACCCGATCCGCGCATCCTCGAGCTCGGCGAGGCCTATTACGATCCGGTCGACGCCGCCGACTTTCCGCAGACGATCCTGAGGTTCAGGAACGATCGCTGGGCGCCGGCCGTCGGGCTGGACGGCCTGTCGGACGAGGAGTGGGCGGCGCATTTCGGGCGCTTCCGGCCGCTGCCGGCCAATCTCGAGCGGCCGCTGGCGCTGCGCTACCACGGCCACCAGTTCCGGGTGTACAATCCGGACATCGGCGACGGGCGGGGCTTCCTGTTCGCACAGCTGCGGGACGGCGGCGGGCGCCTGCTCGACCTCGGCACCAAAGGGTCCGGCCGCACGCCCTACAGCCGCTTCGGCGACGGCCGGCTGACGCTGAAGGGCGGCGTGCGCGAGGTGCTCGCCACCGAGATGCTGGAGGCGCTCGGCGTCGAGACCTCGAAGACCTTCTCGCTGATCGAGACGGGCGAGGCGCTGGAGCGCAACGACGAGCCCTCGCCGACTCGCTCCGCCGTGCTGGTGCGGCTCCAGCACAGCCACATCCGGATCGGGACGTTCCAGCGGCTCGCTTTCTTCGACGAGAAGGAGAATCTGGCGAAGCTCGCCGGATACTGCCTGCGCCATTATTACCGTGAGGACGCCGGCGACGACGCACCGGCGCGGCTTCTCGGCCATGTCGTGCGCGAAGGCGCGCGTCTCGCAGCGGACTATATCGCGTCGGGCTTTGTCCACGGGGTGCTGAACTCCGACAACATCGCGATCACCTGCGAGAGCTTCGACTACGGCCCGTGGCGGTTCACCCCCTTCTGGGACGGCTTCTTCACCGCCGCCTATTTCGACCATGCCGGCCTCTATTCGTTCGGCCGGCAGCCGGAGGCGATCCACTGGGACGTGCTGCAGCTCGCCAAGTCGCTCACCCTCGTCGCCGAGGTCGAGGCGCTGCAGGCGGCGCTCGAGACTTTCCCGGAGCAGTTCCAGCGCGCGCTGGTGCGGACGGTGTTCGCGCGCCTCGGCATCGTGCCGGCCGACTCTGCTGGGGACGCCGCCTT
Organism: Allosphingosinicella sp.; assembly: GCA_036399955.1. Taxonomy (GTDB): domain Bacteria; phylum Pseudomonadota; class Alphaproteobacteria; order Sphingomonadales; family Sphingomonadaceae; genus Allosphingosinicella. The sequence goes on from DASWMB010000144.1 coordinate 8,952, forward strand.
GCTCGCCGCTCTGGAGCGGGCGCTGGCGAAGCAGACGGTGAAGATCGACCGCTTCTTCTTCGACTGGCGCGGCGGCCGGCGGCGCGGCCCCTCCCCCGCCGACGAAGCCTATGCGGGCGAGGAGTTCGCGGCGCTCATCCCGCTGATCGAGGCGCGCCAGCCGGCGCCGGGCGCGCTCGACCACGACTATTGGGGCGATCCCGAGCCCTGCTCGATGCACATCGAGGAGGTCGAGGCGATCTGGTCCGCCATCGACGAAAGCGACGACTGGGCGCCGTTCGAGGCGAAGATCGCGGCGGTGCGGCGGACGGGCGAGGCTATGCGGGTCGGAGAGAGCGGCGGCCGGGACGGGTGACACGGCGTGTCCTGTCCCCCTCCCCTCACCGCCGAAACGCCAGCCTGAAGCTCCCCCACAGCAAGGCCAGGACCGAGGCGCTGATGATCGCGCCCCAGAACCAGTAAGGCAGGAGCAGGACGTCGGCGATGGCGGCGGTGTCGGATCGGTGCGCCCGGCCGCCGACATTTCCGCCGGGGCTGAACAGATAGCCGAACTGTTGCCACGCGCTGATCGCCGCCTGGACGCCGAGGAGCTGGACGACGAAGCTTTGCCAGGACGGGGATCCGCGCAGCGCGAGCGCGGCGATCGCGATCCCCAAAGCGGGGAGGACCAGCCAGCCGACGGGCGAGCGGACCCAGATCAAAGTGGACAGAATGAGCGCGGCGCCCAGGACCGCGAGAGCGTTGCGCGTGGCGGTGGCGGAGCGCGAGGCGACGATCAGCAGCGCTCCCGCGATCGCCGGTCCGAGCGGTCCGCTCGCGGCGACCAGCGCGTCGGTCAGCCGGTATCCGTCGGCGGGGCGCCATGACTCGGCGACCCCCGAACCGTCGGCGAAGATGAGCAGGCGCTCGAACCGCCGGCCGCTGAGCAAAGCGGCGACGCCGTGGCCCATCTCATGAAACCAGGTCGCGAGGATCGTGAAGGGAAAAAGGAGGAGGCTGCCGAGCGCGGTCTGCCACGCCAGGATCGAGGCGAGCGCGATCGCCAGGAGCAGCAGGGCGCGCTGTCTCCGGTCCTGGCCGGCAAGGCTGCTGGGCATGGCGGGTTCCAATCGAAGCGGTCGGCCTGACCGGAGACCTAGGGTCCCTGCCCGGCCCCGGCAACTTCCGTGACCGTGCCGGGAGGCGGTCGAGCCGGGCGTGGCCGCTCCCGGCGCTTGATTCCGGCGGCCAAACATGGTGGTGCGCGGGCCATGGCGCAGTTGACTTCGATCGAGCCCGCCACCGGCGCGACCCTCTGGAGCGGCGAGAGCGGCGACGCGCACGCCGAGGTCTCCCGCGCCCGCGCCGCCTGGGCCGCCTGGGCGGCGAGGCCGCTGTCGGTCCGCATCGAGACGCTCAGACGCTTCGCCAATGCGGCGCGGGCGAAGAAGGACGCCTTCGCCGACCTGATCGCGCGCGAGACGGGCAAGCCGCTCTGGGAAGCGGCGACCGAGGTCGACGCCGTCGTCGGCAAGGTCGACATCTCGGTCTCGGCTTATTCGGAGCGCACCTCGCAGCGGCGGCTCGAGGGCGCCCTCGGCGCCCGCGTCGCCGTCCGCCACAAGCCGCACGGCGTCCTCGCCGTGCTCGGCCCGTACAACTTCCCGGCGCACCTGCCCAACGGCCACATCGTCCCGGCGCTGATCGCAGGCAATGCCTGCGTCTTCAAACCGTCGGAGAAGACGCCTGCCGTCGGCGAATATCTCGTCTCGCTCTACCATGAGGCGGGCGTGCCGGAGGACGTCGTCCGCTGCGTTCAGGGCGGGCCGGAGATCGGCCGCGCCCTCGCCTCGCATCCGGGGATCGACGGGCTGCTCTTCACCGGCTCCGCCCGCGCCGGCCTCGCCCTCCACCGCGCCTTCGCCGAGACGCCGCACCGGATCCTCGCCCTCGAGATGGGCGGCAACAACCCGCTCGTCGTCTGGGGCGCGGCGGACGTCCAGGCGGCGGCTTTGATCGCGGTCCAGTCCGCCTTCCTCTCGGCCGGCCAGCGCTGCACCGGCGCGCGCCGGCTGATCGTCGAGGATGGGCGGCACGAGGAGCTCGTCCAGACGATCGCAAAGATATCCGACCGGCTGATCGTCGATCATCCCCACGCGGCGCCCTCGCCCTTCATGGGCCCCGTGATCGACAACGACGCCGCCGACCGGCTGCAGGAAGCGTTCCTCGACCTCATGGGACGGGGCGGCCGCGCCGTCCGCCGGCTCGACCGCCAGCGCGACGACCGTCCGTTCCTGACGCCGGCGATCATCGACGTGACCGAGGTCGGGGAGCGGACCGACGCCGAATTGTTCGGCCCGATCCTGCAGGTGATCCGCGTCCCGGACTTCGACGCCGCGATCGCCGAGGCGAACGCGACCCGCTACGGCCTCGCCGCCTCGCTCATCGGCGGCACGCCGGAGTTGTACGACAAGTTCTGGGCGAACGTGCGCGCCGGCGTCATCAACTGGAACAAGCCGACCAACGGCGCGCCGTCCAACGCCCCGTTCGGCGGCGTCGGCCTCTCCGGCAACCACCGGCCGAGCGCCTATTACGCCGCCGATTACTGCGCCTATCCCGTCACCAGCTCCGAGGCCGAGCAGCCCCGCGCGACGATCGGCACGGGCCTGCGCGAACCCCAGATCGCGAACGAGCTCGAGGGTTAGCGGCGGGCGCGGCAGGGCGCCGCGTCATCCTGACGAACGTCAGGTTCCATGAGCTCGGAGGCCGCGGACCGACCGCGGACGCTCCGGTTCATGGATGCCGGATCAAGTCCGGCATGACGGCCGAGCGGCGGGCGCGGCAGGGCGCCGCGTCATCCTGACGAACGTCAGGATCCTGAACTCGGAGGCCGCGGACCGACCGCGGACGCTCCGGTTCATGGATGCCGGATCAAGTCCGGCATGACGGCCGGACCCGATCCCTGCGCCCCCTTCAGTCGACCAGGCGCTTCGAGGCGTAGGTATATTCCAGCGCGAGGCGGCGGGCCGTCTCCTGCAGATTGGCCGCCGCGGAGTGGCCGCCCTGCATGTTCTCGTAATAATAATAAGGCTGGCCGATCGCCGCGAGCCGCGCCGCCGCCTTGCGGCCGTGGCCGGGATGGACGCGGTCGTCGGCGGTGGAGGTGTGGATGAAGGGCGTCGGGTAGGTCCGCCCGGCCGTCAGCCGCTGATAGGGCGAATAGCCCTCGATCCAGGCGCGCTGCTCCGGAATGCGCGGATCGCCATATTCGCCGATCCAGGAGGCGCCGGCGCCGAGCAGATGATAGCGCATCATGTCGAACAAAGGCACCTGGATGATCGCCGCGTTGAACAGCTCCGGCCGCTGGGTGATGGCGGTGCCGACGAGGAGGCCGCCCTGGCTGCCGCCGACCACGCCCAATCGGCGCGGGCTGGTGAGGCGGCGGGCGATGACGTCCTCGGCGACCGCGATATAGTCGTCCCAGGTCCGCTGCTTGTTGGCGCGCTGCGCGGTCTGGTGCCATTCGGGGCCGAACTCGCCGCCGCCGCGCAGGTTGGCGACGACCCAGGCATTGCCCTGCTCGAGCCAGAGCCGGCCGGTGGTGCCGAGATAGCCCGGTGTCTGCGAGCTCTGGAAGCCGCCATAGCCGTAGAGCAAGGTCGGCGTCGAACCGTCCATCGGCGCATTGCGCGGCCGCACCACGAAATAGGGCACCTTGGTGCCGTCGCGCGAGGTCGCCTCGAACTGCTCGACGATGTGGCCCGCCGCGTTGAACCGCGGCGGCGTCGTCTTGATCCGCTCCGGCGCCGCGCCGCGGGCGGCGTCGAACAGATAGAGCGAGGTCGGCTGCAGGTAATCGGTCACCGTGAACATGGCGAGATCGTTCTCGTCCGACGCGCCGGCGAGGCCGATCGTCGCGTTCTGCGGCAGCGCGACCGGCGTCGACCGCCACGCGCCGTTCGCATAGTTCATCGTGAAGGCGCGGCCGCGGACGTTGTCGAGCGTCGTGATGATCAGCGTGTTGCGGGTCGAGGCGACGCCGGAGAGCGTCTGCCGGGGCCCCGGCGCCCAAACCAGGCTCGGACGCGCACGGACGGGATCGCGCTTCCACTGCGCGAGATCGTAGGAGACGACCGAGTCGGTCGCGAAGCGCAGGTTCGGCGCCGCCTCCCAGGGCTCGTCGAGCGAGACGAGCAGGCGCCCGTCGACGATGCCGACCGGCGAGGACTTGCGCGGGATCGGCAGGACGACGTTCCCGCCCGGCCGGAAGATCGTGTACTCGTTCTCGAAGAAGCTGACGCCGCGGCCGACGCCGGTGGCATGGACCCGCCCCTGCGCGTCGCGCAGCACCATCGGGAAGACGCGCACGTCCTCGGGGCGGCCGCGGAACAGCTCCTCGGCCTGCGCCAGCGGCTGGCCGCGGGTGAGGCGGCGGATGGTGATCGGATAGCCCGAGGTGGACATCGTCCCCTCGCCGAAGTCGCGGGCGACGAGGATCGTGTTCTCGTCGACCCAGGCGACGTTCTGCTTGCCTTCGGGGAGGCTGAAGCCGCCCGGGACGAAGCGCCGCTCGACGAGATCGTATTCGCGGACGAAATTGGCGTCGCGGCCGCCGTTCGAAAGCGTGACGAGGCAGCGGCGCTCGTCGGGCTGCAGGCACTGCATGCCCTGGTAGACCCAGTTGGCATTCTCCTCGCGGGCGAGCGCGTCGACGTCGAGCACCGTCTCCCAGGTCGGGTTGTCGGTCCTGTAGCTGGCCAGCGTGGTGCGCCTGAGGATGCCGCGGACATGGTCCTGGTCCTGCCAGAAATTGTAGAGCCCGGTCGGCCGCATGGTGACGAACGGGATCCGGTCCCGCGCCTGCAGGATCTCGAGCGCGCGGTCGTAGAACTGCTGGTAGCGCGGGTCCGCCTGGAGCGCGCCCAGCGTCTTCTCGTTCTCGGCGCGGGCCCAGGCGAGCGCGCGCTCGCCCTCGATCTCCTCGAGGAACTCGAGCTCGTCGGACGCGGCGGCCTGGGCGGGTTGCGCCGGCTGCGCGTTCGCGGCCGGCTGGGCACTGCCGGTGGCGCCGATCGTCATCGCGGCCGCTCCGGCCAGCAGAATCCTACGCATGTCCATCTCATCCCCTCCACATAGTGTCGTGCGCGCCGGAGGTTAGGGGGACGCCGCCGCCAACGCAAATGATCGTTCTTGCGAAAACCTGAGATTTCCGGGGGATAGCGGCGGCCTCAGCTGCGCATCTCCGGCATGTATCCTTCGTCGACATAGTCGGAGAAGCGAGTGATCTTCGCCTCGAACCTCAGCCTCACCTTGCCGGTGGCGCCGTGGCGCTGCTTGGCGATGATCAGCTCCGAAAGGCCATAGGCCCGGTTCATCTCCTCCTGCCATTTGGGGAAGTCGGCATGGTCGTCGGCCGGCTGCTTGGCGGTGAGATAATATTCCTCGCGATAGACGAACCAGACCATGTCGGCGTCCTGTTCGATCGAGCCCGATTCGCGAAGGTCCGAAAGCTGCGGCCGCTTGTCCTCGCGCTGCTCGACGGCGCGGCTGAGCTGCGAGAGGGCGAGCACCGGGACGCTGAGCTCCTTGGCCAGCGTCTTGAGGCCGCGCGAGATCTCGGAAATCTCCTGGACGCGGTTCTCGCCGGCGCTCTTGCCGGTGCCCTGGAGGAGCTGGAGATAGTCGACGACGATGAGCCCGATCGACCTCTGCCGCTTGAGGCGCCGCGCCCGCGTCCTCAGCGCCGCGATGGTGAGGCCGGGCGTGTCGTCGATGTAGAAGGGCAGGCTCTCGAGCTCGGCGGCGGCGCGGGCGAGGTTGCGGAAGTCCTGCTGGCTGATCTTCCCCATGCGCAAGGCCTCGGACGGGATCCCGGACTGCTCGGCGAGGATGCGGGTGGCGAGCTGGTCGGCCGACATTTCGAGGCTGAAGAAGGCGACCGCCGCGCCGGCCGACTTGTCGGCCGCGATCCCGTCCTCCTGGTCGCGCACGAAGCGGCGGGCGGCGTTGAACGCCATGTTGGTGGCGAGCGCCGTCTTCCCCATGCCGGGGCGGCCGGCGAGGATGACGAGATCGCTGTGATGCAGGCCGCCGGTCTTCGCGTTGATGTCCTGGAGGCCGGTGGTGACGCCGGAGAGGCCGCCGCCGGTGTTGAGCGCCTTTTCAGCCATCTGGACGGCCAACCGGGTCGCCTGGGCGAAGGTCTTGACCGAACCCTCCCCGCCGCCTTCCTCGGCCACGCGATAGAGCGCCGCCTCTGCCCCCTCGATCTGGCTCCTGGGGTCGACGTCCTCGGAGGTGTCGAGGGCCTGCTCGACCAGGTCGCGGCCGACGCCGATCAGGGCGCGGAGCAAAGCGAGGTCGTAGACCTGGTCGGCGAAGTCGCGCGCGCCGATGATCGCCGCGCCGCTCCCCGTCAGCGTCGCGAGATAGGAGGGGCCGCCGAGCGCCTTCATCTCCTCGTCGGCCTCGAACATCGGCCTGAGCGTCACCGGATTGGCGACCATGTTGCGGTCGACCAGCTTCAGGATCGATTCGTAGATGCGGCCGTGGAGCGGCTCGAAGAAATGGTCCGGACGGAGCCGCAGCTGGACGTCCTCGGCGAGACGGTTGTCGATCATCAGCGCGCCGAGCAAAGCCGCCTCCGCCTCGACATTCTGCGGGAGGGACTGGGCTTCGGGCGCCGGCGGTTCGGCGAGACGGATGATATTTTCGGCCATGGCCGCGAGTGTAAGCCGGGCGAGTCCGAAGCTCCAGAGTCCGCCGGAAATGTTTCGGTGCAGGGGGATGTGGACGGCCTGTGGATGCTTCTCCGGTCATCCTGACGAAAGTCAGGACCCATGAACACGGCCGCGGCGATTCTTCATCGTCGGCGTTCATGGATGCCGGATCAAGTCCGGCATGACGG
>DASWMB010000145.1:0-1813 GCA_036399955.1 Allosphingosinicella sp.
TGGGTCCGCGCCGAGCAGCTTCCGGAATCGCTCGCCATGGCGGTGGCGCAGATGCCGGTGGGCGGCGTCAGCCCGCCGATCCCGGTGCCGGGCGGCTTCTCGATCATCGGCCTTGCCGATTCGCGCCAGATCCTGATGCCCGACGCGCGCGATGCGGTGTTGAGCCTGATGCAGATGTCGATCGCCTTCCCGGCCGGCACCACCGAGCAGCAGGCCCAGCCGGCGATCCAGCGTCTCGTCCAGACCACCCAGTCGATGGGCGGCTGCGGCGGCGCGCAACAGGCGGCGACCCAGCTCGGCGCCGAGCTCGTCACCAACGACCAGGTCACCGCCCGCGAGCTGCCGCCGCAGCTCCAGGAGATGCTGCTCAACCTCGCCATCGGCCAGGCGACGCGTCCGTTCGGCACGCTCGACACGCGGGTGAGCATCCTCGTCCTGTGCGGCCGCGACGATCCGGAGAATATCAACGGTCCGACCATCGAGCAGGTCCAGCGCCAGCTCGAGGACGAGCGCAGCGCCCGCCGCGCCCAGCGCTTCCTGCGCGACCTGCGGCGCGACGCCGTGATCGAATATCGCTAGGAACGGGCGTTTGGCCCTGCCGCTGGCGGTCTCGCTCGGCGACCCCGGCGGGATCGGCGCCGAAGTAATCGCAAAAAGCTGGGAAAGGCGGGAGAGCAGGTCTCTTCCGCCTTTCTTCGTGGTCGGCGAGATCGGCGCCTTGGCCGCCGTCTGGAATGGGCCGGTGGAAGCGATCGACGGACCGGAGGACGCCGCGGCCTGCTTCGGCCGCGCCTTGCCGGTGCTCCGCGTCGGCGACGGCTGCCCGGTCGAGCCCGGCCGGCCCGACGCCGGCGGCGCGCGCAGCTCGCTCGACGCACTCGAGCTCGCCGTCGGCCTCACCCGCTCCGCCGCGGCGGCCGCGATCGTCACCGGGCCGGTCTCGAAGAAGCAGCTCTACGGCATCGGCTTCGTCCATCCCGGCCAGACCGAGTTCGTCGCCGAACGCTGCGGCATCGCCGCCGGCCGGGTCGCGATGATGCTCGCGGGGCCGAGCCTGCGCACCGTTCCCGTCACCACCCACATCCCGCTCGCCGCGGTCGCGTCGGCGCTCACCTCCGATCTGATCGTCGCGAAGGGCCGGACGGTGATCCGCGGCCTCAAGCGGCAGTTCGGCATCGAGCGCCCGCGGCTCGCCGTCGCCGGCCTCAACCCGCATGCCGGCGAGGACGGCGCCCTCGGCCGCGAGGACATCGAGCTGATCGCGCCGGCGATCGAGCGGCTGCGCGAGGAGGAGGCGGAGGTCTTCGGCCCGCTGGCCGCCGATAGCATGTTCCACGAGCGCGCCCGCAGCCGCTACGATGCGGCGCTCTGCATGTACCACGATCAGGCGCTGATCCCCTTGAAGGCGCTTCATTTCGACGAGGGCGTCAACATCACCCTCGGCCTCCCGATCGTGCGCACCTCGCCCGACCACGGCACCGCGTTCGACATTGCGGGCCGGAATCTCGCCCGCCCCGACGCGATGATCGCCGCGATCCTGCTCGCCGCCTCCTGCGCCGCTCGGATGGCGGCGTCGGGGTGAGCGGGACGCTGCCGCCGCTGCGCGAGGTCATCGCCCGGCACGGCCTCAGCGCATCGAAGTCGCTCGGCCAGAACTTCCTCCTCGACGAGCAGTTGCTCGACCGGATCGCCCGCGTTCCCGGATCGCTCGACGGCGCGCGGGTGTTCGAAGTGGGCCCGGGACCAGGGGGCCTGACCCGCGCCTTGCTCCGCGCCGGTGCCAGCGTCGTCGCCGTCGAGCGGGACCGCCGCT
>DASWMB010000146.1:0-4466 GCA_036399955.1 Allosphingosinicella sp.
GCCGGCGCCGACGGCATCTTCCTGCCCGGCCTTGCCGATGAGCGGCTGATCGGCCTCGCCTGCGCGGCCTCGCCGCTCCCCGTCAACATCATGGTCTCGCCGGGAACGCCGCCGCTCCGCCGCCTCGCCGAGCTCGGCGCCGCCCGCATCAGCCATGCCGGCGCTCCCTGGCGCGTCGCGATGACCGCTCTGGAAGCGGCCGCACGGAAGGCGCATGCTCTCGAAGGCTGAACAGGGGAGGATCGGGGATGGCGATGGTGACGGGGCTCGGCGGGGTCTTCTACAAGGTGGCGGACACGGCGCGGACCGCCCAATGGTATCGCGACACGCTCGGCCTCGGCGGCGACTGGGGAACCATGTTCCCCTGGAAGCAGGATGGAAGCGGCGAGGCCTACAGCCTGCTCTCCCCGTTCAAGGAGACGACCGACTATTTCGCCCCGTCGGCGGCGCCCTTCATGATCAACCTGCGCGTCGACGATCTCGACGGCTTCCTCGGCGAGCTTGAAGGCAAGGGCGTCGAGATCCTCGGCCGGCAGGACGAGGATTATGGCAAGTTCGCCTGGATCCTCGATTGCGACGGCATCAAGATCGAGCTCTGGCAGCAGCTCGGCCCCGCGCCGGACTGAGCCCTCCGTCCGCAGCCGCGCCAGGCCCCGGGCTTGCGCCTCGATTGGCGATGCGGCTCCTCATGCGGGGCGCGCCAAAGCTTCGACCACCTCCTCCCGCGCCGCCGCTGCGAGTGTCTTGCGGTCCGCCGAGGCGGCCGGGTCGAGCGGCTCGAGGAAGCTGACGGTGACGGGCATCGTCCCGCGGCGCGAGAGCACTCGCTTCGCGTTCGCGCCAGCTGCCTCGTCGCCCGTCCAGGCGATGTCCACGACGGCGGCGCCGTAGTCGATCGCCACCGGCTGGACGCGAACGCCCGGCAGCGGCGGGAAGAGCGAGGCGAGGAGGCTGGCGCGGAACGGCAGCACCTCGCGAGCGCCCTCCGTCGTCCCCTCTGGGAACAGCGCCACCGGCCGGCCGGAAGCGACCGCGTCGCGCAGCGCATCCGCCTGCCCCCTGACGGCGCCGCGCGCCGCTCGTTCGACGTAGACCGTGTCGTTGAGGCCGGCGAGCCAGCCGATCGCGGGCCATCTTTTCACCTCCGCCTTGGAGACGAAGGCGGCGCCGCTCGCGCCGGCGATCACCATGATGTCGAGCCAGCTGACATGATTGGCGAGGAACAGGACATGGGAACGCAACGGCGTGCCGACGATCCGCGCCCGCGCGCCTGCGGCGAAGCCGACCCATTGCAGGAAGCGCCGCGGCCAGGGCGAGCGCAGGCGAAAGAGCCGCCAGAGATAATGGAGCGGCACGAACAGGAGGAGGCTGAGCACGATCGCCGCCGCGCGGGCGTAGAAGCGGATCATCTAGAGGCGCCGCGCCGCCGCCGCTTCAGCTCTTCCGGCCGAGCGCGACGCCGTAGAGCTCCATCCGGTGGTCGACCAGCCGGAAGCCGAGCTTCTCCGCGATCTTGCGCTGGAGCGCCTCGAGCTCCTCGTCGACGAACTCGATGACGCGGCCGGTCTCGACGTCGATGAGATGGTCGTGGTGGGTGGCGTCCGCGGCCTCGTAGCGGGCGCGGCCGTCTCCGAAATCGTGGCGCTCGAGGATCCCCGCCTCCTCGAACAGCCGCACCGTGCGGTAGACGGTCGCGATCGAGATGCCCGGATCGATCGCGGACGCGCGGGCATGGAGCGCCTCCACGTCGGGATGGTCCTCGGCCTCGGAGAGGACGCGGGCGATGATCCGGCGCTGCTCGGTGATGCGAAGGCCCTTGTCGGCGCAAAGGGCTTCGATGTCGATCCTGCGGGACATGCCCCTCGCTTACGCCGGAATTCGGCGCTCTCCAAGAGCGCTGATGCGACAGCGCCGCCCCTGCCCTGGGGCAGGGACGGCGCTGCGGGGGCCGGGGTGCTGGCCCCTATCCGATTTACTTGCGCGGGCCGCGGCGCCGCTTCGTGCCGAGGCCGATCTTCTTGGCGAGGGTGCGACGCTGCTCCGCATAATTGGGCGCGACCATCGGATAGTCCGGCCCGAGGCCCCATTTCTGGCGATACTGGTCCGGCGTCAGGCCGTGGTCGGTCATCAGATGCCGCTTCAGCATCTTCATCTTGAGGCCGTCCTCCAGGCAGACGACGTAATCGGGCTTGATCGAGGAGCGCACCGAAACGGCCGGCTCCTGCTTGACCGGCGGCTCTTCCTGCACCTTGCCGAGGCCGGCGAGGGCATTGTGGACGTTCTGGATCAGCACCGGCAGATCGTTCACCGCGACGCTGTTATTGCTCACATGCGCAGCGACGATGTCCGCCGTCAGCGAGACGATGGCTTCCGCCGCATTTTCCTGATTGTCCATTTCCGCTCCGCCAAAATGAAAACTTGTTGGGTCCCATCCTACCGTTTCCGGCAGGTTATATCCAAACTAGGTCCATTTCGGTGTAATTTGCAAGCAGCAAACGGAGCGAGCCAGTCGCGGGCGCCCTAATTGGAGACGGAACGCGCCAGTGTCAGCGCGTCGTAGATCTGGCCGTCGCGGCCGCTATAGTAGTTCCGGCGGCGTCCAACCTCAGTAAAGCCGGCGCGCCTGTACAGCGTAACGGCATGATTTCCTTCCCGAACTTCGAGGTGAAGGCGCTCGGCGCCGCGGTCCGTCGCGCGCTCCATGAAAGCATCGAGAAGGAGCTTGCCGACACCGGCGTTTCGGTCCTTTCGCTTGACCGCGAGCAGCAGCAATTCCGCTTCCCGCACGACCGCTCTCGCCATCGCGAAGCCGACGACCTCGTCGCCGGCGCGGGCGAGCGTCAGCCACACGCCCGGCATCGGCAGCAATCCGGCACATTGCGGCGCGGTCCAGGCTTCGCCGTAGCAGGGGTCGAAGCTGTCGCTCATCACCGACATGACGTTGTCGATGTCCTGGAGGCCGCCGTCGCCGATCGTCACCGTGCGGTCACTCACCGCATCGGCTTCGCGTCGGGCGCGCGGCCGTAGATCGGCCGGGCGGGGAGGCTGCGCAAAGGCGGCGGAAGCAGTCGGGCGTCGACGGCGGAGGGAAGAGCGTCGCGCCACTGGCCGAAGCCTCGCGCTGCGACGAGCGCTTCGGCGCCGGAGCCGAGGACCAGCGGCGCATTCACGGCCTCGCCGGCTGCCGCGGCGGCGAGCGAGCGCAGCGCATCGAGAGGCTCCAGTGGGTCACCGCCATAGCTTTGCACGAAAAGCTCGCCATGTCCCCCGTGCAGCGCCACGGCCACGCGGCCGGCACCGCTCGCCGCCGCGATCGCGGCCAGCGAGGAATAGCCGGCGACCGGGATCCCCCAGCCGATCGCGAGGCCGTGCGCGGCGGCGAGGCCGACGCGGACGCCGGTGAAGCTGCCGGGGCCGCAATCGACGAGGATCGCGTTCGGCCGCCGCCCCTCGAGCAGCTCCGCGATCATCGGCATCAGCCGCTCGGCATGGCCGCGGCCGACGATCTCGTGCCGCTCGGCGATCACCGTGCCGCCTTCGACCAGCGCCGCCGAGCAGGCCGCGGTGGCGCTGTCGACGACAAGTTCCATCAGACCGCTTCGACGGCCTCGACTTCGGGAACATAGTGGCGGAGCAGGCCCTCGATCCCGTTCTTCAGCGTCATCGCCGAGGACGGGCAGCCCGAGCAGGCACCGTGGAGCGCGAGATAGACGGTGCCGCCGGAAAAGCCGCGATAGACGATGTCGCCGCCGTCTTGCGCGACGGCCGGGCGGACGCGGGTTTCGATGAGCTCGCGGATCTGGGCGACCACTTCGGCATCGGCCGGATCCTCATGGATCTCGGCGGCGGGAGTGATCGCGATGCCGGCAGCGCTGCCCGGATTGAACAGCGGCGCACCGCTCGAGAAGTGATCGAGCAGAACCGACAGGACTTCAGGCTTCAGCTGGCGCCAGTCGACGCCGGGCGCCGCCGTGACCGAGATGAAGTCGCGGCCGAAGAAAACGCCTTCGACCTCGCCGGTCGAGAAGATCGCCGCGGCGAGCGGCGAAGATTCGGCGTCCTCCGGCGTCGCAAAATCGCGAGTTCCCGCCTCCATGACCGCGCGGCCGGGGAGGAATTTCAGGGTCGAGGGGTTCGGCGTCGTCTCGGTCTGGATCAGCATCACCGCGATGTGGGCCGAACGGCGCGGACGATCAAGGGGAGGCAGTGGCTATGCGTGCGGCGGATTACCCCTCATCGTCACAGCGACGAGCAGATTTCGACCTCCAGGTCGGAGAGCGCCTGGCTGACATGGGCGCCGACGCGCCAGACCTGGAGCCGGTCGAGCTCTTCGAGGCAGTCGCGCAGGCGATCGGCGACTGCGCTGAGCTCCGCCGTCCGGTTGCCGGCCGCGGCGTCTGCGCCGAAGGGGGCGGAAACATCGTTCAATTTGTCCATTTCGCCCAATACCTTCCGTCGGCGGCATG
>DASWMB010000147.1:0-9570 GCA_036399955.1 Allosphingosinicella sp.
GCTGCGATGCAAGATTCGAGAATATGCTTTCTGACGAAGGCGTTGCGGAGGTGCGCTCACTCTTGGAGCGAGGTCTCGACCCGGCCCTGCCGGTGATGCGCGCGATCGGCGTGCCGGAGATCGCTGCCTGGCTTTCCGGCGCGATCGGACGGGAGGACGCTCTCAGGCTCGGCCGGACGGCGACCCGGCAATATGCCAAGCGCCAGTATACGTGGTTCAGGCGGCAGCCGCCTGCGGACTGGCCGCGCGTCGCCGAGCCGCTCGATGGACGGGGCCTCGAATATGCCCTAGCCGGGCTCGATGCGCGTCTTTCGTGACCAGGACATCGATCCGGAGCTGATCCGGGGGCGGCGGGTGGCCGTGATCGGCTATGGCAATCAGGGCCGCGCGCAGGCGCTGAACCTGCGTGACAGCGGCGTCGTCGTGACCGTCGGCCTGCCCGAGGCTTCCGGCAGCCGGGCCCGTGCGGCCGAAGACGGTTTCGACGTCATGACGGCGGCCGAGGCGGCTGCGGACGCGCAGCTGGCGGTGATGCTCGCCGCCGACGAGGACCAGGGGCGGATCTATGCCGAGGAGATCGCTCCGAACCTGCCCGGCGGCGGCGCGCTCGCCTTCGCCCACGGGCTCAACATCCATTTCGGCCTGATCGTGCCGAGGCCGGACCTCGACGTGTTCATGGTGGCGCCGAAGGGGCCGGGGACGGCGCTCAGGTCCGAATATCGGGCGGGGCGCGGGCTGATCGCGCTCTATGCCGTCGCCCAGGACGCGAGCGGCGAGGCGGACGCGCTGGCGCTCTCTTACGCCGGCGCGATCGGCAGCGGCCGCGCCGGCATCCTCAGGACGAGCTTCGCCGAGGAATGCGAGGCGGATCTGTTCAACGAGCAGGCGGTCCTGTGGGGCGCGATCCCTGAGCTGATCCATGCCGGCTTCGAGACCTTGGTCGAAGCGGGATTCTCGCCGGAAATCGCATATTTCGAATGTCTTACGGAGGTAAAGCTGATAGCTGATCTGATCTATGAGCGCGGCATCGCCGGGATGCGCGAGGCGATTTCCAACACCGCCGAGTTCGGCGCGCTGAAGGGCGGGACGAGGATCATCGACGCCGCGGCGCGCACCGAGATGAGGCGCATCCTGCGCGAGGTACGCAGCGGAAGCTTCGTTCGCGAGCTGATCGCCGACGCCGAAGCCGGCTACCCGAGACTGCGCGAAAGCCGTCGCAATGCCGCCGCCCATCCAATTGAAAATGTTCGAAAAGAAATCGAAAGACTGAGGCCGGCCGGATGATCTTCGCGACTTCGGAGCGGCTCCTCCTCCGCCGCGTCCGCCCGGACGATCTGGAGCCCCTGGTCTACAGCTGGTCGGACCCTCAGATGAGCCGCTGGACGCCCGACCGTCCCGACCGCCGCGGCTTCATCGCGCAGATGATCGATGACATGCAGACGAAGCAGCCCGGCGACTACGGCCCCGGGGGACCCTGGTACCAGTATATCGCCGAGCGGCGCGACGACGGCGCCCTCATCGGCGATCTCGGCGTCGGCTTCGGCGTGCCGGGCGAACGCCAGGTCGAGCTCGGCTACCGCATCCTCCCCGAGTACCACCGGATGGGCTACGCCAGGGAAGCGGTCGCCGCGATCATCGACCATCTCATCGCGGAGCACGGGGTCCACCGCTTCGTCGGCCTCGCCGCGGCGCCCAACGAGGCATCGAAGGCGGTGCTCCGCTCGCTCGGTTTCCGCCACGAGGGCCATTTCCTCCAGAGCTTCTGGTGCGGCGGCGAATGGATCGACGACGACTATTTCGCCTTGCTCGCCAGCGAATGGCGCCGCGAACCCTGACCGGAGGGGGGATACGGGCGAATTATTTCCGTCCGAACAGCTTCTCGATGTCTCCGTGGGCGAGCTTCACCCAGGTGGGACGGCCGTGGTTGCACTGGCCGCTATGGGGCGTCACCTCCATCTCGCGGAGCAGCGCGTTCATCTCGGCGACGGATAGGATGCGGCCGGCGCGGACGGAGCCGTGGCAGGCCATGGTCGCGGCGACATGGTCGAGCTTCTCCCTGAGCGACAGCGCCGCGTCGAAGGCGGCGAGCTCGTCCGCGAGGTCGGTGACGAGGCCCCTGACGTCGCCATGGCCGAGCAGCGCCGGCGTGCCGCGCACGAGCACGGCGCGGGCGCCGAAGCGCTCGAGCTCGAGGCCCATCTCGGCCAGTTCGGCGGCGCGCGCCTCGAGCCGGTCGCAGGCGGGCTCCTCGAGCTCCACCACTTCGGGAAGGAGCAGCGCCTGACGCGCCACGCCGCCGTTCGCCATTGCGCGCCGCATCCGTTCGAGCACCAGCCGCTCATGTGCGGCGTGCTGGTCGACGAGGACCAGGCCATCCTCGGCCTCGGCGACGATGTACGTCGCCGCGACCTGGCCGCGGGCGACGCCGAGGGGATAGGTGCGCGCTTCCGGCACCGCTTCCCAGGCCATTTCGGCGCGGGCCGCCGGTGCATAAGCGGCGCGCTCTTCGAACACGCTCGACTGGCCCTGGGGCGGCAGAGGAAAGCTCGGGCTCCTGACCGGCGCCGGCTCGGGCCGCCAGCCGGAGAAGGTCGCCGCCTGCCGGGCGGAGCGATGCCCCGCCGCGTCGAGCGCGTGACGCAGGCCGCCGACGATGAGCCCGCGAATGGCGGACGGCTCGCGGAAGCGCACCTCGGTCTTGGCGGGATGGACGTTGACGTCCACCTCCTCGCGCGGCAGTTCGACGAACAGGGCGACGATCGGGTGCCGGTCGCGCGCGAGAAGGTCCTGATAGGCGGCGCGGACGGCGCCGATCAGGAGCCGGTCCTTCACGGGCCGGCCGTTGACGAACAGGAACTGGTGGTCGGCGACGCCGCGGTTGAAGGTCGGCAGGCCGGCAACGCCGCCGAGCCGCGCCGTCCCGCGGGCATAATCGATGCCGACGCTGTTCTCGCCGAGCGCCCGATCGGTGAGCGCAGCCACCCTTGCCGGGCCCTCCTCGCCCGGCTGGACGGAGATCGAGCGGCGGCCGTCATGATCGAGGCTGAAGCCGATGTCCGGCCGCGCCATCGCGAGGCGCTTCACCACATCGACGCAGGCGGCATATTCGGACCGGTCGGAGCGCAGGAACTTGCGGCGGGCAGGGACGCGGGCGAACAGCTCCTCGACGACGATCCGCGTTCCCGGCGGCAGCGCGGCGGGCCCCTCCCCCGCCAGCCGGCCGTTGTCGACCGCGCGCGACCAGCCGTCGGCGCCCCGTAAGCGGCTCTCGATGGTCACCCGCGCGACGCTCGCGATCGACGGCAGCGCCTCGCCGCGGAAACCCAGGGTCGAAACCGTCTCGATCGCGTCGTCCGGCAGCTTGGAGGTCGCGTGGCGCTCCAGCGCCAGCGCCATTTCGTCCCGGCTCATCCCGCAGCCGTCGTCGGCCACCTCGATCCGTTCGATCCCGCCGGCGCGCAGCGAGACCGCGATCCTCGCCGCTCCTGCGTCGATTGCGTTTTCCACCAGTTCTTTCAACGCGCTGGCGGGGCGTTCCACCACTTCGCCGGCGGCGATGCGATTGACGAGATGCTCGGGCAGGCGCCGTATTGACATGGGTTCACCCCTAGCCCAAGCGGCGGCGTCCCGCGAGATGCCGTGCTCAAGATTGTGGCGCTGGCGGCGGGGGCACCCTATAGAGATCAAATCTCGGGGGAAGGCCGATTTTCCGGCGTTTCGCCCCCGCCATGGAAGCGAGTGTAGTCAATGTCGTTTTTCCGCTTTCTGAAGTTCCCGTCGCACGACATGGCGATCGATCTCGGCACCGCCAATACGGTCGTCTACGTGCGCGGCCGCGGCATCGTGCTCAACGAGCCCTCGGTCGTCGCGATCGAGACGCTGAACGGCGTCAAGCGGGTCAAGGCCGTCGGCGACGACGCAAAGATGATGATGGGCAAGACCCCCGACCAGATCGAGGCGATCCGGCCGCTGAGGGACGGGGTCATCGCCGACATCGACGTCGCCGAGCAGATGATCAAGCACTTCATCCAGAAGGTTCACGGCAAGCGGCGCTTCCCCCGCTGGCCCGAGATCGTGATCTGCGTGCCGTCCGGATCCACCTCCGTCGAGAGGCGCGCGATCCGCGATGCCGCCTCCAACGCCGGCGCCTCGCAGGTGTGGCTGATCGAGGAGCCGATGGCGGCCGCGATCGGTGCCGACATGCCGGTCACCGAGCCGATCGGATCGATGGTCGTCGACATCGGCGGCGGAACGACCGAGGTCGCCGTCCTGTCGCTGCGCGGACTTGCCTACACCACGTCCGTGCGCGTCGGCGGCGACAAGATGGACGAGGCGATCTCGTCCTACGTGCGCCGCAACCACAACCTCCTGATCGGCGAAGCGACGGCCGAGCGCATCAAGAAGCAGGTCGGCATCGCCAAGCCGCCGCCCAACGGCTCGGACGGGCTCACCGTCCACATCAAGGGCCGCGACCTCGTCAACGGCGTCCCCAAGGAGATCACGATCAACCAGCGCCAGATCGCCGAAGCGCTGTCGGAGCCGGTTGGGACGATCGTCGAGGGCGTTCGGATTGCGCTCGAGAACACGGCGCCGGAGCTCGCCGCGGACATCGTCGATCAGGGCATCGTGCTCACCGGCGGCGGCGCGCTCCTCCAGGGGCTCGACGAGGTCCTGCGCGACGAGACGGGGCTGCCGGTCACGGTCGCCGACGACCCGCTGACCTGCGTCGCGCTCGGGACGGGGCGGGCGCTGGAAGAGGAAATCTTCCGCGGCGTCCTGTTGACGGCCTGAGCGAGGCCGCGACATGGCGCCGCCGTCCAGCCGGCGCACGGGCTTCTCCCGAAGGGCGCAATACGGACTGTTCCTCGGCTACGTCGTGGCCGTGGCGGGCATTCTGTTCGCCATCCTGCTGCTTGCGGTCGCCGCGATCGATCCCCGGGGCTTCGCGGCGCTGAGGGGCGCGGCGCTCGATGCGGCGGCGCCGATCGGACGCGGCGCATCGAGCGTCGGCAGTTTCTTCGGCGGGATCGTCGGCGGCATCGGCGACTATTGGCGCGCCGGTGCGCAGAACGGCGAGCTGAGGCGCGAGGTCGAGGCGGCGCGGCGCGAGCTCATCCGCGCCAGGGCAATCGAGTTCGAAAACCGGCGCCTTCGCGAGCTGCTCGGCCTCGGCGGCGAGATCCAGGACGAAGTCACGGTCGCACGGCTGGTCGGCTCGTCCTACGCCTCCGGGCGCCGCTTCGCGACGCTCTCGGCGGGAAGTGCTTCGGGGGTCGAGATCGGCCAGCCGGTGCGCGCGCCGGAGGGACTCATCGGCCGCGTGCTCGAGACCGGCCGCTGGGCGGCGCGCATCCTCATGATCATCGATGGGCAGAGCAACGTCCCTGTCCGGCTCGTGCGCGATGGGACCTCCGCCTTCGCCAAGGGCACGGGCGACGACCTGATCGAGCTTCGCACGCTCGAGGTCGGCCCGAACCCGTTCCGCGTCGGCGACATCGTCGTCACCTCCGGCGTCGGCGGCCTCTATCCTCCGAACATTCCGGTCGCCCGTGTCGTCCGGCTCGACGGCGACAAAGCCTATGCGGCGCCGGTCGCGCACCCCGGCCGCGCCGATTACGCGATCGTCCAGCGGCCGTACCAGCCCGCCGCCGGCGGTGAGCTCGACGCCGCACCGCCCCTCCAGCAGGCGCCGGTCACCGTCGCTGCGCCGCCGCCGCCGGCCGCGGGGCAACTCAAGGCGGCCACGCCCGCGCCGCGCCAGCAGAGCCCGAGCTATCAGCCCGCGCTGCAGCGCCCGCAGGCCGCCGTTCCGGGCGCCGCGCCCCGGCAGCAGGAGCAGAGGCGGTGAGCCGCATCGCAGGATCGAGCGGCGAAGTCGCGATGCGCGACGTTCGCCGGCGCTTCGTGCCGATCGGCTCGACCCTGGCGGCGAGCCTCCTCGCACTGCTCCCGATCGTCGCGACTCGGCCGCTCTGGCCGGAGTTCGCCTTGCTCGTCGTCGTCGCCTGGCGGCTGCTCCGGCCGGAAATCTGGCCGGCGCACATGGCGCTCGGCCTCGGCCTGTTCAACGATTTCGCCGCCGGTCACCCGCTCGGCCAGTCGATGGCGACCTGGACGATCATCTTCCTCGCCTGCGACTATATCGACAGCCGGGTCGGCTTCCGCGACTATTGGATGGACTGGCTGATCGCCGCCGCGGCGATCCTCTTCTACACGGCCGCCGCCTGGTACATCGCCTTGCTGATGGGCGCGGGCATCGACTTCTCGATCCTGCTCCCGCAGATCGGCATCGCGGTCCTCGCTTATCCGCTCGTCGCGCGGATCGTGCTCGGCCTCGACAAGTGGCGGCTGTCGCGATGAAACGCCGCGGCGCGCCCCTCGTCAC
This sequence comes from Allosphingosinicella sp., assembly GCA_036399955.1. Classification (GTDB taxonomy): domain Bacteria; phylum Pseudomonadota; class Alphaproteobacteria; order Sphingomonadales; family Sphingomonadaceae; genus Allosphingosinicella. The sequence continues at coordinate 6,386 of DASWMB010000147.1, forward strand.
CGAGAACAGCCAGGCCTTCACCTTTTCGCGCCGCGCCTTCGTCCTCAACGCCGGCCAGTGGGCGATCGCGGCGCTGCTCGCGGGCCGGATGGCCTATATCGCGATCGCCGAGAACGAGCGTTACGCCGTCCTCGCCGACGAGAACCGCGTCCAGATGCGGCTGATCCCGCCCCGGCGCGGCATCATCTACGACCGCAACCGGATCCCCATGGCCTACAACCGGAGCAACTTCCGCGTCGATCTCATCCCGGACCAGCTCGAGGAGCCGGAGCGGGTCATCGCCGAGCTCGCCCGGCTGCTCGAGCTTCCGCCGGAGGAGGTGGAGCGAATCCGGCGCGAGCTCGCCTTGGCGGCGGGATTCCAGCCGGTGCCGGTCGCCGAAAACCTGCCGATGGACAAATATGCGGCGGTGACGCTTCGCCTCCCGGAGCTGCACGGCGCCTCCCCGCTCAGCGCCTTCGCCCGCTTCTACCCGGAGGGGCCCGCGGTCGGCCATCTGATCGGCTATGTCGGCACGCCCAACCGCGAGGAATATGAGGCGGAGAACAGGAACCGCCTGCTCGTCACGCCGGGCTTCAAGGTCGGCAAGGAGGGCCTCGAAAAGGTGGTGGAGCAGCGCCTGCGCGGCCGCCCCGGCGCCGCGCGGGTCGAGGTGACGGCAAGGGGCCGGCTGGTGCGCGAGCTGCAGACCCTGGAGGACCGCGCAGGCGCGCCGCTCCACACCACGATCGACGCCGGCCTCCAGAGCTTCGCCGCCCGGCGCCTGGGCGACGAATCCGGCTCCTGCGTGGTGATGGACTGCCGGACCGGCGACCTTCTGTGCATGGCCTCGATGCCGTCCTACGACCCCAACACCTTTGCAGACGGCATCAGCCGCTCGGAATGGCAGATGTTCGCCGAGGACGAGCGCCAGCCGCTGCGCAACAAGGTGCTGAACTCGCTCTATCCGCCCGGCTCGACCGTCAAGCCGATGGTGGCGATGGCGCTGCTCGAGGCCGGGATCGATCCCGACGAGCGGGTCAACTGCCCCGGCGGCTTCCAGCTCGGCAACCGCTTCTTCCGCTGCCTGGGGCGTCACGGCGGCATGAACATGCACACGGCCATCGCGAGGAGCTGCAACACCTATTTCTATTCGATGGGCCGCCGCATCGGCTACGACCGGATCGCGCCTGTCGCCCGCGAACTCGGCTTGGGTCAGAAGTTCGAGCTCCCCGTCGTCTCGCAGAGCTTCGGCACCGTCCCCGACAGCGAGTGGAAGCGGCGCCGGTTCGAGCGCAATCCGAAGTCGATCGAGCGGCCGGACTGGACCCAGTCGGACACGCTCAACGCCTCGATCGGCCAGGGCTTCCTGATCCTCAATCCGATGCAGCTCGGAGTCATGGCCGCCTGCATCGCCGCCGGCCGCAAGGTCCGCCCGCGCCTGATCCAGGGCGAAGGGCCGCAGGTCGAGAGCCTCCGCTACGACGCCGAGCACTTCGCGAAGGTGCGCCGCGGCATGTGGGAGGTGGTGAACGGGCACGGCACTGCCGGCGCCAGCCGCCTTCCCCTCCCCGACGTCCAGATGTGCGGCAAGACCGGCACCGCGCAGGTTCGCCGGATCACCGGCGGGCAGCGCGGCCAGAGCGGCGCCTGGCGCTACCGCGACCACGGCCTGTTCGTCTTCTTCGCGCCGTTCGAGGAGCCGCGCTACGCCGGCGCCGTCGTCATCGAGCACGGCCTCGGCGGCGCCCGCGCCGCCGCGCCGGTGGCCAAGGACGTTCTCACCTATCTGTTCGACAAGGACCTCGCCATGCAGTCGCTGACCGCGCTCGAGACGCAATGGGGCGGCACGATGATCGAGCGGATGGAGCGGCGGGCGGCGGCCTGGGCGTCGGCCCGCGGCAGCGGCGGCGGCGCCGGCACCGGCTCGGGCAGCGCGCAGGGCGGAGCGCGCTGATGCCACTCTCCTTCGTGCCCGCACCGGTCGCGCAACTCCCCTGGCGGCTGCTGTGGATCGTCATCGCTCTGGGCGCGATCGGCATCCTTGCCCTCTATTCGGTGGGCGAGGCGAACTTCTCGCGCTACGCGCTCCCCCATGCGGTCCGCTTCGTCGTCTTCCTCGGCCTCGCCCTGTTCCTCTCCTATTTCCGGCCGCAGACGTTCCACGATTACGCCTTCCTCGCTTTTGCCGGCGGGCTCGTGCTGCTGGTGGCGACGCTCGGTCTCGGCGTCGTGCGCGGCGGCGCGAGGAGCTGGCTGGAGCTCGGCTTCGTCCGCATCCAGCCGTCCGAGCTGATGAAGCCGATCATCGTCCTCTGCCTTGCCCGTTTCTATGCTCATGTGCCGCCGCGCGAGATCCGGAAATGGTCGGCCATCTGGCCCGTGGGGGCTATCCTCGCCTTGCCGATCCTGCTCATCCTCCTCCAGCCGGACCTCGGAACGACGATGCTGATCGTGCTCAACACGATCACGCTCATGTTCCTCGCCGGCCTTCCGCTGCGCCTGTTCCTCGGCGGCGGCGCGGCGGTGGCGGCGGCGATCCCGGCCGTCTACTGGTTCCTCCTCCTTCCGCACCAGCGCGAGCGGGTGCTGATCTTCCTCGATCCCGAGCAGGATCCGCTCGGCTCCGGCTATCATCTCAGCCAGTCGAAGATCGCGATTGGCTCCGGGGGCCTAACCGGCCGCGGGATGCTGAACGGCACCCAGGCGAGCGGCGACTTCCTGCCCGAGCCGCATACCGACTTCATCTTCCCGGCGATCGCGGAGGAATGGGGGCTGGTCGGCGGCCTCGTCATCATCCTCCTCCTCTTCCTTCTCCTGCAATGGGGGATGCGGGTGGCGCAGGATGCGAAGGAGCGCTTCGACCGGCTGGCGGCGGCGGGGCTAACGCTCACCATCTTCTTCTACATCGCGATCAATCTGATGATGGTGATGGGGCTCGCGCCTGTCGTCGGCATTCCGCTGCCGCTCATCTCCTATGGCGGCTCGGCGATGCTGACCTGCATGATCTGCCTCGGCATGCTGATGGCGATCGACCGCGCCGGCCGCGAGCAGCGCCGCCGCTGAGGGCGCGGACCTACCCCGCGCCGCAGCGCAGCATCGCCATTGCATTTGCGCCGGGCCGCCCCTAAGTGGCGCCTCTGCCCATCCGGCGCGGACGTATAGCTCAGTTGGTAGAGCAGCTGACTCTTAATCAGCGGGTCCCA
>DASWMB010000148.1:0-1954 GCA_036399955.1 Allosphingosinicella sp.
TCAGGGGAGAGGGAGAGCGCTGCGCAGCAGCGCGAGGGAGAGGGGGAGTCGTAGGCGAAATCGAGGCGCCGCCGGCCCCGCACCTACTCCTCCCCCTCTCCCCGACCCTTTCCCCTGAAGGGGAGAGGGAGCGCCGCGGTGATCGTTTCGAGCACTCCCTCCAGGTTGGCCATCACGTCCGCGTTCGTGAATCTCAGCACCTTGTAGCCCTGCCCCTCCAGAAACGCCGTCCGCTCCGTATCCTGCTCCGCCCTCTCCGCATGCGTCTCCCCGTCCACCTCGACGACGATCATCGGCGCGCGGCAGGCGAAATCGGCGATGTAGCGGCCGATCACCTGCTGGCGGCGGAACTTGGCGCCGGCGAGGCGCTTGGCGCGGAGCTGGAGCCAGAGCCGCTTCTCCGGTGCCGTCATCGCACGCCGCATCTGCTTCGCATGTCCGACGAGCCTCGGGTCCCGCACGTACGCCTCCCCCTCTCCCTGACCCTCTCCCCTGAAGGGGAGAGGGAACTCTCAGTCCTTTGCGTCCTTCCGCCGCCGCGCGAACGCCGCCCCCGCGCTCCCGGCCGCGCCCCCGACGACCGCGCCGGCGAAGATCTTCGCAATGTCGAGGAAGCCGGCGACGTCGCCGTCGTCGGGGTGGAAGAGGCCGAAGGCGCCGAAGATCACGGTCATCAGAACGGCGAGGACCAGGAAGATATTGTCCTGGAGCCAGGAGCCGAGGCTGCGGTGGCGGTGCCGTCCGGCGAAACGATCCTCGAAGGCACGGAAGACGTGGACCGAGCGAAGCTCCCCGCCGCACGCCTCCTTCTCGGCGTCGCGGCGGATCTCCGCCAGCATCGGCGCCAGATATTCCTCTTTGACGCTCTCGAAGACGCCGTCGTCCGCGCTCGTCACCATCGCACCCTCCCCCGCTGGCTGTCGGGAGGAGCTTAGCCGCTCGCTGCGCGCGGGCAAGGGCAAGCCCTCGAGCGAACGAAAAAAGAACTTTCCTACAGCATCTTCTTTGCGTCATAGGCTCGCCGATGCGCGAGTCTCTCCTCCCCGATCGAGCCGCTGACGCGCGGCGGGCGCGCCGCGCCGCGCCTTCCGGCGCCTCGCGCGCGCCCGCGCGAGAGGGGCTGACTTTCCTGACCTTAGGGCCATTGCCGCGCCGCGGCGCCATGCCTAAGGCGCCTCGCTGATGGCCGCCGCCGCCCCCGCCCCGCACCCGTTCCGGATCGCGAACTTCCGCCACTATTGGGCGGCGCGGCTGTCGGCGACGCTGGCACAGTCGGCGATGATGCTGATCCTCGGCTGGCAGGTCTACAACCTCGCCCGCGCGGACGGGATGAGCATTGCGGCGGCTTCCGCGCAGCTGGGGCTGATCGGGCTCATCCAGTTCGTGCCCTTGTTCGCGCTGACTCCGGTGACCGGCTGGGCGGCGGACCGGCTCGACCGGCGGCACATCGCGCGAGCGACGATCGCGCTCCAGGTGGCGACGGCGGCGGCGCTCACGCTCCTCACCTGGACCGACAGGCTCGACATCGCCGCCTTGTTCTGCGCGGCCTTCGCGCTCGGCATCGCCCGCGCATTCTCCGGACCCGCGCTCGGCGCGCTCGCGCCGAACCTGGTGCCGCGCGAGAGCCTGCCCAACGCGATCGCCCTCTCCTCCATCTCCTGGCAGGTGGGGATGATCGCCGGGCCGGCGATCGGCGGCTATCTGTTCGCCTGGTTCCCCGCCGCCGCCTATCTCGGCAGCACCGCCTTGTTCGCCGCGGCGCTCGTCTTCCTGTTCCTGATCGGCCCGGTGCCGCGGCCGCCGGTCGACCGCGAGCGCCACCCGGTCCGCCAGATGATCGACGGCCTCCATTATGTCCGCACCAACCGGCTCGTCCTCGCCGCGATCACGCTCGACCTGTTCGCCGTCTTCCTCGCCGGCGCGACCGCCCTCCTCCCCGTCTACGCCCGCGACA